>JAEWJV010000086.1 GCA_023386395.1 Bacteroidota bacterium | reverse complement strand
CGTCCGGATACACGCCTCCGCTCGTCGGCAAGGCTCCGGACGTAAAGGCAATATTCCAAATACGCACACCGTCTCCTGAGAATGTGTTCATCTGGTAATCTACAGATACACCCTTGTTTTTTCCTACCCAACTGTTTCCCGGCGAATATGTTTTGGTAGCCCTGTTCAAGGGAGAGGCTTCATAGTCTGTTTTGCTGTAATAGTATGTTTCCCCTGCCGCCGGGTCATAGCTTTGCATAAAGCTGCTCTGGTCCTGGAAAGGGTCTGTTTTAAACCTCCCGTCGCCAACCGACGCTGCATAAGGAAGATATTTATATACCTCCCGTCCGTAGGCATCATACAAAACCGGTGTTACAATGTCTTTTGCACCTATCCCCATTTTACGGGCTACCGCTTGCAGCGGCCTGCCGAGTCCGTCAATATATTGCGAAGTCACTTTTATCTGCTGCAGGTTGCTTTCATTGGTTACCACTTCTGCCGGGTCGGTAACAAGGTAGGTAGGTGCCCACTCCCGTACCATGTTCACTATGGGCGCATTATCAGGATTGGCAGGATAAGCGGCAGGAAGGGTGTTTACCGGCTGGCTGCCCGCAGGCGCCTGCGTAGCAGCAGTTGGCTTATTCTGAGCCTCAGCAGGAAGCATAAAGATCGCGGTTATGCAAAGGCTGGCTATAGGCGCTATAATTCTTTTTTTCATGAGCAGTGGTTTACGGTTATTGCCCTTCTTCTTCATGGTTCAGCATGGCTAAAAAAATGGTTTCATTAAAATCCGCATCCGGCAGTGAGATACCGGTAAGATTACCCGATACATCGATGAAAAACTTTTCTCCCGCACCTTGCACATCTTCATCAAAATATCTATTTTCTTCGGCATGGGTGAGATAACTGAACAGGGGGCTTTGATAAGCTGAACCTTTTGTTACACTCATACCACCGCTGATGATAAACTGTTCACCGATCAGCGACTGCCACCAGGGCAGCAGTGAGCCGAGCGAATCATCGGCAAAGCCATATTCGTAAGCAGGTATGCCGATCATGGTAACGCTGTCTGCATAGCGGACGCTTAAAGTATCCAGCAGTTGCAACAGGGCAGTATCAGCTCCCGTTTGTGTTACGGGCAGCACAACGATCATCATCTTTTTACCTGCATAATCGCTTAAGGCCTGTTCATCTCCTTCCGATGCATTGATGTTAAAGTCAAACACCCCTGTTGCTATTTTAAAAGCTGACAGTAAAACCAGGGCAGCCACTACCGGTATTTTTCTTATATGCACTGTATTTAGTTTTTATCATTTGTTATTCTGTTATCAGGTTGCTTCGTCCAACAGCAATACCTGTTTATTGTTGCCGGATACCTATGGCGATCTTAGTAAATGTGGCGGCAGTTACAGGCACATTGGCCCAGCTTGCATTCCTTGCATTTATCTGTATATCGCCTTCAGGTCCCGAGACCGTGAAAACATAACTTTCCGTATTATCCGGCTTCGACACCTCAATATCATACCTGCCCTGCGGTATGCGCTGTAAACTCATAGCGCTGTCGCTGTCTTCCGGAAAAGCTATAGTATAGGTGCGTGCAGTGTCCACTACGCTGGTGAGCTTTATTGTAAAGCCGGCAATACGGTCATAGTTAGCCAGTAATAGCTGTAGCAATGGCAGGCAAGTGCCGTTCACATTAGCATTAGCCTGCCCGGTAGAATCGAGATAAGCCTTTGCCAGCGAATCTGCTTCAGCCTGGCTTGAGTCTGACTCGAACATACCCTCTTCGACTGTATCTTCCACTTCGCTGCCGCTGAAGTTTTCTGTATCGCTGCAGTCATTTTTTACAAATGTCTTGGTCTGAAGGCTGCTGATAAACTGGTTAGGTTTGAATTGCTGGCCGGCATAATTATAACCGTACTTTTTCATAATGTTATTGTCCATATCGCGGATTAACGCCAGCCTGCCCAACCCGTCGTACTCGTAATAGGAGATGTCATTGTTGATGTCGCACTGGCTGGTCATGCCTATAAGGGGTTTATAGGTATAAGTCATCATTTGTGCATTTGCAGGATAAAGCCGCAACTCATCAATCAGGCCTGAACCGGATACCGTAATCGCTGCTGTTGCAGAAAGAGTAACCCAGAACTCATGATAAGTGAAATTGTTGAATTTTCTGCCGGTGATATGTTTGGTATTTGTTCCGCTGACAGTTGGTGCTGACTTTGCCCATACTGTAACTTTATAGGAACCTGCAGGCAGGCTCGGCGAAACAACATTGCCATTCGTTAAATTATAGGATTTTAAGCCGGTAACCGGGGTTGTTGTATTGCGTGCTGTTGAGCCAACTGTCCAATTACCTGTGCCATCTGCTTCAAAGGAGGTGTAGGCTATTTGGTTTTGGGGTGCATTAATGGCTTCTGCTATAGGGTAGTCATGGTTGTAATCCCAGATGTAGGAATGATTAACGTCGTTAGCTTTGTGCTGTTGCAGCATATTGCCATAAGAATCATAGGTATCAAATATCATTTTTTGCTTGTAACGGCTGTCTTTTGTTGATGAAGAAGCAGTTATCGTTGCAGGCGTGAAATCACCCAGCGAAGAATTATTTTCTATCTTATAGTTAATGTAGGCATAAGGTTTCGCTGTTTTAAATGTAGTAAAGCTCCCTGATAGAGTTCGCGTGTCTGTCCCATCGGCATTTGATTGTTGCACATATTGTTCTATCGGGACGTTGACTATGCGCTTGTCCTGTAATATTTTTATGCCTTTTGCTGTATTATCAGTAGGATTGGATCCAACTGTGTAATCTAGTGGATATTTAAAATAAGTGGTTATTTTCTTTCCTTTGCTATTAAAATTTGTGGTCGAAGTAACCTGCTGATGTACTATATTACCATGATTATAATTGAGTGTAGTAACGACCAAATTAGCAGAATTCAAAGGATCAACATCCGAGATTTCTTCCTTGATTAAATAATTATCCTGAGAACGAATGTCATAATTATTAAAATACCAATAACCATATCTTTGAGCTGGTATAAGCGCGTTTACTCCCGGCCCTTGAGGAATGGCATTTTGAAAGACTACAAATGCAATATTCGAAATCGTTTTTTCTGGAAAGGCAAAATATTCATAATGTTCCTTATGAATTAATTGAGAGTTTTGAGCCCCGTTATTTTTATAGACTAACTTCTCTGTCAATAATCCCCGCTTGACAAAATAACTGATCACACGGGGTTGAACAGATGTAGAAGTAGTGATAATATCTCCCGCGTCCGAAAAGGTATATTCAGTCTTGCCTGTGTTATTTGATATATCACCCACATATTCCGTTACCTTAGGATATACAACCAGCGATTGATCAAAAGGCCTATAATCAAGAGTTGGATTTGACATAAAAGTGCGCACTCGCATATAGCAGTTTAAGGGCGCGACCGCCCCGGTCCATTCATAATAAACATAGGTTTGCGTAGTGAAGAAATAGAAGTTGCTCAAGATGTAATTAGGCCTCGCTTCATTGTAGGTGTATGTTTTAACGACCGGTGCAGCAACACATGATGCATTCATCACAGACCTAATAAGACAGGCTGCTACTGAGGTTACACAAAAGAAGCGATTTTGCTGGCACTGCATAAGCTGTTGCATGCTGCCGAGCCCGCCGGGGTTAATGAATCTTCTTACAGAACAAGTATTAATAACCGCATAGTTGATGACTGCCGGCAATATTGCTCCATCCACCTGAGTGAAGAAGGTTTGCGCATGTTATGGAATAGAATGGATGGGGCCCTGTAACCTGTATGCTGCTCGCCCCGGTTGGCCTCTCATTGCAAGGGGCAGCCGCTTGCAGGTTTTTTCACCGGGATTTCCCGGCGCGTTATTGTCAATTAAAAGGATACTGCTATGGCGACTACGGAATGTAGGATACTGTGATACGGAGTTTTAAAATTATTATTCAATCATTAATAAAGTAGGTGGGTATGAAAGGGAAGCGTTTGAACTGCTTTAAAAGCAAAGGAAGGGTGTACATGCATCCATGAGTGTTAGTCTTTTATTGATGGCTGTGTACTGCCGTGGACAGGATGGCAACGCCGGGCTTGAGGAAGCTGACGCTAAGGTGCGCAGCTATTTTGATTCCGGTTGCAACCTGATGTATGCTATAGGTGCGGTGCCAGGACTGGTGGACGCCATCAAGGTTATATTCCAAATGGAATCATGGTGACCCGGATACGGGTAAGGTAGCAGCTGCATGGTTTGGCAGTTGTGTGTTTTTGGTGATGGTGGCAACGGTGATCAAATCCTTCTTTGGAATTTAATACTGCTCATCCTTTTCTCCTGAAAAGCCCGGGCAAATTCCTCCTAAAAAGGAAGCTGGGCGATGAAGTTTATAATACTATTGACATTTCAACTAAGCAAATAAATTAACATGAACACGAGTGTTTATACGATCAACAAAGGCATTAACAAGCCGATAGAGTTTAAAGGGCTGAAAGCACAGTATATCTGGTATCTCGGCGGAGGGCTGATCGTGTTGTTAGTATTGTTCGCCATACTCTATATCTGTGGTGTCAACACATTTGTTTGCTTAGGTGTTGTGTTGTCAGCCGGTACAGCGCTTTTTATGTATGTATATAAACTCAGCTGTACATATGGTGAGCATGGTATGATGAAGGCTCTGGCAAAAAAGCGGGTGCCGGATGTGATAAAAATTTATTCAAGAAAGGTATTTACTCCAGCCAAAAAAAGTAAATGATGGAAAAGAGACTTGAAGATATACTGCCAATACTTGGTGTGGGATATGATTGCAGCCCTTCAAAGCAGGGCATGGGCTAATAAACCCAAACCTGACAAAAGGCGGTTGCCTGATGACAGGTTATTGTCATAAAAAAGAAAGAGAAAAAAGGGTATTAAGACTTATTAAATAGTTATGTATATAAATTAATCCATTTTTGCCGGCAGGCACAGCAAACTTCCACGATTTACCGTTTACGGTAACTTTCAGGTATGGAGGTATTTTATCCTGGGCATCCAAAACATCAATAACTAATTTAAACGCACTATTCAAGGGGGGCTTGTTTAACCGAAATAAAATATTCAATACGTGCGTTCTGATACCTGCTGTTCCGCTCGTTCCACCCCATGTATCTGCGGGGCCGGGCAAAACGTAAGGCCAATCTTTTTTTTCGTTTGACAAACCAATAATGTAAGAACGGTCATCCCAGCCAAAATCATTTTTCAAAAAATCCATATATCCTTTGGGAGATAATGCAAACTCCGCTGCACTGTTATCTTTTTTACCGATGGACCAAATAGTGTGTGCAGAAGCAGGATAGTAATTTAAACTAATAATTAGAAGGATGATGAATATTTTAAACATTAGTATTGCTGATTTTAAATTTTCAAATACCTGTTGTAACGGTCATTATATGAATGCTGCAATATCTGTGGAGGTTATGAACAAATATACAGCGTGTAGTATCAATTTGCCCTGTTGAACACAGCTCTTGCTGATGATCAGAAAAATTGTATCTGCTCAATTCCTGTGAAATTTCAGCAGCTTAGTTTTTACTCAACTTGCCTATCAGTGCTTTTTCTTTTCCGACATCTATCTTAAGTTTTTCTTCAATTGCTTAACTGAAACGTAAAAGCAATTACAAATGAGGGATTGCAGATGCATCTTTTTAGAGAAGAAATAATAAGGCAAATATTTTACTCTATTTAGCAAATTTTGGCGCTGACCTGGCTTTTTACTCATAATACTTTTGGATTGTCAACTGATAGTCTTTGCGAAGGAATATTATCGGATTGATAACAGGCTTATGATTAAAATGTTGGAGGCGCAATATGTTCTTCCAAACCTGGATTGTGCTTTATAAACAATATAAAAGATTGCTATGCTTTACTCACATTAAGCAAGATGATATAAACCGGATAAACGATTATACATTCCGTTTTTTCAAGAGCATTTAAAAATTTAATAACATAAACTATAAAAGGGCTATGATTCGAAACCAGATTTCAAAAAAACTACTGCTTTTTTTATGCGGATTTTGCCTATGTGTTGTCTCCATTGCGCAAACCGTGAATGGAAAAGTAACGGACGAAAACAGTGCGCCGCTGGAAGGTGTTTCTGTACGTGTTGCTAATCAAACGGGAGGAACCGTTACCAATGCCGGCGGGGAATTTACTATCAAAGCTGAAAAAGATGTAAGCCTGGAATTTTCCTATGTGGGCTATACCACATTAACCAAAGCGGTAAGCGGTGATTATATGAACATCCAACTAACGAGAAGTGCCGACAATGCGCTCTCTGATGTTGTGGTAGTTGGTTATGGCACGCAAAAGAAAGTAAACCTGTCCGGTGCTGTTTCCGTTATTGGCAAAGAAGAATTAGAAAACAGGCCTGTAAATAATGCAGTACAGGCTTTGCAAGGACTTTCTCCCGGTCTGGTTGTAAGCCGTACCAGCGGCCAGCCCGGGTCTGAAGGATGGAACATTAATATACGCGGTTACTCTTCACTCAATGGCACCAATAACCCGCTGCTGATAGTGGATGGTGTGGAATATGCCAATCTCACGTTGATCAATCCAAATGATATTGAATCGATATCTGTTTTAAAAGATGCATCCGCTGCTGCTATCTATGGCGCTAAAGCATCCAATGGTGTATTATTAATTACTACAAAGGCGGGTAAATCAGGAAAAGTGGCAGTGAATTATACCGGCATGTACCAACTTAAAAAGACATTAAGTCTTCCTCAAACGGTACCGTTTCATATAAGCGCAGAACTGCAGAATATTGCCAATATCAATAATGGAGGTGCTCCTTCGTGGACAGACGAACAAATTTCAATGTTCGCTGATCCTTCTGTAACACTTGTGCCGGATGACCCGAGAAACACGTTTTATTATGGAGAAATGGATTATGTAGGTATGACTGTAAACAAAACATTTGGCTCTTCTCAGCATAATGTTGATGTTACCGGCGGTAATGAAAATACCAGGTATTTTATTGGCCTTGGTTACAATGATAATAATGGCATGTTTAAAGTTGGCCCCGATAATAATAAACGCACTAATGCAAGAATTAATTTAACTACAAGGTTCAATAAAATATTAAGTCTTGACGCCCGTTTGTCCTATATACAAAACAAAATAGAAGCTGCTGCAGGAACCGTTCAGGGCGATTATGGTTTGTTATACAATATTTATAACCTGAGGCCCATCTACCCGGTATTTGTTCCGGAAAGCGATAACACAAAATATGTATCCATTTCAGGAAATAACACCTACGCTACCATGAAAGATGGCGGGTATAATAATACTATGCAGAACATATTAGATGGGGTATTCACTTTAAAAGCCGAGCATCTTGCAAAGGGACTGGTATTGAGCACAAATTATAGCCCGCACCTGGAGCAAAATAATCAGAACCTGTTTTATAAAACCGTACCGCTTTATAACTTTGATAAAACATCGGCTTCGTTTGTACAAAATGCATGGCTGAACAGTTCCAACTCTTTGCGCAAATACCGCACGTCGCAAAACTGGTACACATTTAATGCATTGGCAGATTATACGCTGGCCGTACAAGAGCATCATTTTCATGTATTAGGTGGTTTTCAATACCAGCATTATAACTATGATCTTGTAAATGCTTATCAAAATAATTTAACCAATAACAATCTTCCTACGCTAAATTATACAACCAATTCCAACTTGCCTGTAACGGCAGTGGCAGACAACCTGCAAGAGAATGCCTGGCAGTCATTTTTCGGAAGATTTAATTATGATTATAAAGGCAAATACTTTTTTGAAGCTACGGTTAGAAACGATGCCAGCTCGCGTTTAGCCCCTGGCCATCGCAGCCAGACGTTTCCGGCTTTTTCTGCTGCATGGCGCATATCCCAGGAAAACTGGTTTAATAATTCAGGTTTCTTCAGCGAGCTGAAATTAAGAGGCTCGTGGGGTAAATTAGGCAATGCGCAACTAGGTGAGCTATATCAGAATAATTACCTGTCAATAGCAACTTTAAATACGGGTGTTTATCCTTTTAATAATACTGCTACCACCTATATTTACCAGGGTGCATTGCCCTCTGAAGGTCTTGGCTGGGAAACGGTTACTACATCAGATGTAGGCCTTGATTTTGGTTTGTTCAAAGGAAAGCTTTCCGGAAGTTTTGATTATTATAAACGGGTGAATGATAACATGCTTATATCTGTAAACCTGCCTGCTGTATTAGGTGTAACGCCAAATACAACTAATGCTGCGGCAATGGAAACCAAGGGTTGGGACTTTGATATAAGCTGGAAAGACAGACTTGGAAATGTGTCTTATTATGTTGGCTTTAACCTGAGCGATAATCAAAATAAAATCACCAAGTACCTGGGCAATGTTGTGTATGCTGAAGGCATAAACACAGCTATCCCCGGCATGCCCATTAATTCCATTTATGGTTACAAATCACTAGGCTATTTCCAGAACGAAGAAGAAGTTGAAAAAGGCGCAAAACAATTTGGTACTACCAACCAGGCGCCAGGTGATATTAAATACCTTGATGCAAATGGTGATGGTGTGATCAACGGCGGCACCGGCACAGCAGATGATCATGGTGATATGGTTTATCTCGGCAATACTTCACCACGTTACAACTACGGTATTAACCTTGGCGCGGAATGGAAAGGCTTTGACCTCTCTGTTTTTCTGCAGGGCACCGGTAAAAGAAGTTTTATAATTTATCCTACACAAGCCATTCCTTATGTACAAAGCTGGCGTTATCCTTTGGATAATTATGTAAACAATTATTGGACAGAAGATAACCGCGATGCAAGGTTTCCAAGGCCTATTGCAGGCGGCGGCACGAATACACATATAAATAGTGCATTTGTTCAGAGCGGTTCCTACATAAGATTGAAAAATCTTCAGATTGGATACACGCTGCCATCAACTGTGCTGAGCAAAATAAAAGCGCAAAGAATAAGGGTATTCTTCAGCGGCCAGGATATATTAACACATACAAAAGCATGGTATAAATACTTCGATCCTGAAAGCCCGAGCTATGCTTCTTATGTATATCCTTATTTCGCTGTGTATGCTTTTGGGCTGAATGTTACTTTTTAAAAAGATAAAAAAGTAACAACATTTAAGATAATTGAGAGTCTATTTAAATCGCTTCATTAAAAAATATAAATCGATGATACGAAAATATTATTTCAGGGTTGTACTGTGGTTGTTGCCGGTTGGGATATTTACGCTTGCCGGTTGCATGAAGAACCTTGACCTGTCACCGGAATCACAACTGGCTGATAATAATTTCTGGCACACAACTTCTGATATGAGCCAGGCATGTAATTATCTCTATACATTTTTAAACGGCTTGAGCACAGATGATCCTTCAGGCTTGCCAACGCCATTACAGGATAATTATTCTGATAAAACTTTTGGCGACCGCTCTGTAGGCTTTGGCGATGGTTCAAGCGTTGCTCCGGCCACATCAAATGAATGGACGAATTATTATAAAGCCATTCGTGCCGCCAATAATATTCTTGAAAAGTCTGTAACCGTGACCGGCGATGCGGCCACCATAAACAGGTATCTTGGCGAAGCGCGTTTCTTCAGGGGTATGGCTTATTTTGAATTGGTAAAGCGCTTTGGCGATGTGCCTTATATCAACCGTACATTAACTTCAAGTGACAGCATGTTGTATGCTGCACGTACTGCAAGGCAAACGGTTATTGATAGCGTTTATGCTGATCTTGATTTTGCCGCTGATTATTGCCCGCAACCTGATGCACTGGCCTCCGCACAGTATGGCCGCATCACACGCTCTGCGGCGTTGGCTTACAAATCAAGGGTGGCTCTGTTTGAAGGCACCTGGGATAAGGCACGAAACATAGGTACTGCCCAAAGCAATTTGCAGATTGCCGCCGATGCAAGCTATACAGTTATTGCGGAGGGTAAACATTCATTATATACTGCACAAGGTGCAGAAAGTTATTATTATGAATTTCAGTACGATGGCGGTGCATCAGGCAATCCAATTCAGGCAACGGCTGGGCCACAGCTTAACTATACTTATGCAACAAACAAAGAAAATATTTTGGTGAGATTATATGGCCAGAACCAGAATAACAATATTGCTTCCCACAGCTTTGGAAGAAGTTATCTCGACCAGGCGCATATTGCACCCACACGTGTGATCATGGATATGTATTTGTATAAAGATGGTTTGCCACAAGGATTATCTGCCTATGATTCATCTGCAGATCAGACAAGTTCATTGACCGAATTCAGGAATCGCGACCCGAGAATGGAAATGTCTGTTTATAATAGTACCCTTATCACACCTTCAACAGGTGGTTTAATTCCATATACAGCAGGTATTAATTATCGTTACAGAAAATATTGGATAGTGAGCGACTGGACGGCCAATATAAGTTTTGTAAGCTTTAATGCATTAAGATATGCTGAAGTATTGCTCAATTATGCCGAAGCCAAATTTGAACTGGACGGCGCTATCAGCGATGCCGATTTAGACCTTAGCATTAACGCGTTGCGTAACCGTGCAACAGGTAACGACGTAAGCAAACTGCCTTTACTTACCAATGCTTTTGTAAGTGCACATGGCCTGAATATGAAAACTGAAATAAGAAGGGAAAGAACCATTGAACTTGCATTTGAAGGACAGGCTTATTGGGATATGTTGAGATGGAAAACAGCAGAAGCTGCTTTGCCAAAAACAATACTCGGAAGAAAATATTTTGCAGACGAAAATCCTTCCGGTACAACACCAAATTTATCAAATGGCTATGTAGTGCTGGAAGATGCATCATTCCGTACATTCGACGCAGCAAGGGATTATTTGTGGGGCTTGCCAACAAAAGAATTAGCTTTAAATTCAAACCTTGCACAAAATCCAAATTGGTAATATATAGAGGAAGAAATTAAATAATGCTACAAAAAAATTGTGTTGTTCATGGCTTTTATGTTTTGCTTTTCATGCTCGTGTTTTGCAGCAACGCTGCAGCGCAGCCGCATACAACGAGGGATTATTTAATATCTGCACTCAATGCCTCTGGCTGGCAACCCAACATAGAAGCATTGAGTGCATGGAAAGCAAAACAGAAAGAAAGTTATCTTCAAAAGATTCATGCATTACCAGACTCTGTAAAGCAATATTTAATTAAGAATGCTGATGAAGCATTGTCTTTCAACTGGCCGGCTTTACCTGCCAGTTCTTTTCTTGAATACAGAGATAACGGCAGCAGGAGCCGGTATGAAAAGAAACAAACAGAACGACGCAATTATTTGAATGAATTAATCATTGCAGAATTAATTACAGGCGATAAAAAATACCTGCCGCAATTAGTGAATGGTTTGTGGGCAACACTCGAAGAAAGTACATGGGAAATTCCTGCAATAGTTGAACTGCAAAAAGCAGGCGCTGATTTGCCTGATCCTTCAGAACAGGTTATCGGCCTTGTTAGTGCTGAAACCGCTGCAATGATTGCGAATATTCAGTTTATGCTTACTGATCAGTTGGATGCTTATTCACCCATTATCAATAAAAGAATAACATTCGAACTGAACAGGCGCATACTCAATCCTTATATGCAGCGCAACGATTTCTGGTGGATGGGTTTTTCAGGCAAACCGGTCAACAACTGGAATGCATGGATAAATGCCAATGTGCTTCAGGTAGCTTTATTAACTGAAACAAATGGCAACGAACTATCGCAGATCATTCATAAAATATTTAAAAGCGCTGATTATTTTATTAATCAATATCCGGCTGATGGCGGTTGCGATGAAGGGCCAACCTACTGGAGCCTCGCTGGTGGTAAACTGATAAAATTGTTATACCTGGCAAACAGCGCTTCAGGCGGAAAATTATCATGGTCTTCCAATAGTTTAATGCATAACATCGGCACGTATATATACAAGACACATATTGCCGGTGATTACTTTGTAAATTTTGCTGATGCAGGCAGCAAGACTATTCCCAATGCAGAAAGTATTTACCGCTTTGGTGAAATGTTTAAGGATGATTCATTAAAACATTTTGCCGCCTATCTTTTTTCTTTAAAGAAAAATGAAATGCCTGCAAATAGCCTGACTGATTTTCTTGCTACCGCAGATGTTTTTAAAGAACTGACTACACTTACGCCCGATCCAATGCTAATATCATCTGCAGCACTGGAAGATATACAAGTGTTTACCGCAAGGTCTGTTGCAGGTTCAACATCAGGATTGTTTGTGGCAGTACAAGGCGGCCACAATGCTGAAAGCCATAATCATAATGATGTGGGCAATTTTATTGTTTATGCAAACGGTGAACCCGTAATTGTTGATGCAGGCGTTGGCACGTACACTGCACAAACATTCAGCAGCAGGCGTTACGAAATATGGACCATGCAATCACAATGGCATAACTGTCCGTTGATAAATGGCGTAATGCAGAAAGATGGCAGGCAATACAAAGCTTCTGGTGTTTCTTTTGAAACAACAAAGAATGGAGTGCATGTTGGAATGAACATAGAGCAGGCTTATCCTCCGGAAGCCTTTGTGAAAAAATGGAACAGGCGATTTTTATTCGATCAAAAAAATAATAAGCTCACACTTTCAGAAAATTTTCAGCTTGAAAAAATAACAGGTAAAACCAGTATCAATTTCCTCAGCAGTTGTTCTATAAAAACTGATATTAAAGGAGAGATACGTTTTTATAACAGTACGGGTAATCTTGTGCTTATCTTAAAATATATGCCTGGCTTAATGACTGCAAGCGTTGAAGAAAAAATATTGGATGATGAAAAATTAATAAATGCATGGGGCAATAAATTATATCGTCTATCACTCACTTTAAATGATAAGACCTTAAAGAAAGGCGCCTGTGTATTTGAATTACTTGCTCCATAAACATACATTCCGCTAAAGTTGTTTAATAAGAATAAATAAATCATTATGCGCAAAACCTGTTTTTATTTTCTTTTTATATTTTTTGTTTTATGCGTGCATACTTCTATAGCGCAGCAAAAACAGAAACCGGATGTATTAAAGAATAAAACACAGGAAAGTATTGATGTCAATGAAATTCCTGCGCTATTAAAAAAAGTTGCAGACTGGCAACTGGCCAATCCAACAGGCAAAGAATTAAACTCATGGGAATATGGGCCTTTTTATATTGGATTGATGGCGCTGTATAATGTTACTTCAGATAATAAATATTTAGAAGCCGTAAAGCAGATGGGCGACAGTGTTAACTGGGAACCGGTACCACGCCCTTATGATGCAAATGTGTTGGCCATTTCACAGGCGTTTCTTGAGTTGTATGAACTTACCGGGCAAAAAAGCATGATTGATAAGTCGCGTTTTGTGATGGATGCCACCATGCGCCGTGAGCTTGAACCTGACATTAGTTTTAAGAACAATAAATATTGGTGGGAATGGTGGAGCTGGTGCGATGCTTTATTTATGGCGCCGCCCGCTTATGCAAGAATGGCAACGATTTTTAATCAGCCCAAATACATGGAGCACATGGTGCGTGAATGGAAACGCACATCAAACTATCTCTATTCGCCTGCTGATAGTTTGTTCTTTCGTGATGACCGTTTTTTTACCATGAAATCAGCCAATGGAAAAAAAATATTTTGGTCACGTGGTAATGGCTGGGTAATTGCAGGGCTTGCAAGAGTTATGCAGTATATGCCTAAAGATCATCCTGATCGTGCTTTTTTTGAAAACCAGTTTAAAGAGATGTGTTATAAGCTGAAAAGCATTCAGATGAGTAATGGTTTCTGGAGCCAGAGTTTACTTGATCCTGAAAACTATCCGCAAAAAGAATCAAGCGGCACAGGCTTTTATGTATATGCGATGACATGGGGCGTGAACAATGGCTTGTTGCCTCGTAATGAATTTATGCCAACCATTGAAAAGGGATGGAAAGCATTAAAAGAATCTGTTCATTCAAACGGCAAACTGGGTTACGTACAGGAAGTGGGTGATGCACCAACCGACGTTGATTTTGATGACAGTGAAACTTACGGAACCGGTGCTTTTTTACTTGCCGGAAGTGAGTTATATAAAGCTTTTCATTCATCAACAAAAACATTAACAGGTTTTAATAATGACAGGAACTTTACACTTAACCTTTTATTCAAAATAGCAGATCCTGTGCTATTGCCATTAAGTAAAAATCAGTTGCATAATGTATTTCCCAGGAAAAACTGGGAAACAAGAGAAAGCAATATTCAAACATCACCGTTGCAGGCTTTTGGCCGTACCTTATCAGGAATGGCGCCGTGGCTTTCACTTGGCGCTGACAGTACTGATGAAGGTAAGCTTCGGGCACATTACAGCGAGCTTGCAAGACAATGTTTAATCAATGCAACCAATCCTTCTTCTCCTGATTACATGTTTGGTGATTCAACACAGGAAAGAATTGTGCATGCAGCTTACATAGCTTACCCTTTACTCATCGCACCAAAACAATTGTGGGAGCCTTTATCAGCAACACAGCAAAAAAATATTATTGCTGCATTGGAAACACATCGTGCCTTTAAACCGAATGAAAGCAACTGGTTACTTTTTCCGGCCATCATAGAAACGGCTATATGGAAATTCACAGGCAAATGCAACAGGCAGGCAATTGAATATGCAATAAAAAAACATGAAGAATGGTATTTGGGTGATGGGGTTTATGGTGATGGCCCGGAATTTCACTGGGATTATTATAACAGTTATGTAATTCAGCCTTTATTAATTGAAGTGTTGCAAAACTGCAAAGCGATGGGTATGCCTGTTAATAATATACTGAAGGAAGCTCTGGCTCGTGGCGAACGGTATGCGCAGCTACTTGAACATCTTATTTCACCAGAAGGTACATTTCCTGTGATTGGGCGATCATCTGTATATCGTATTGCCATGTTGCAGCAACTGGAATATATGACTTTTCGCGAACATAAACTTCCTTCAACTTTAGACGCAGGTGCAACACGTGCAGCCATCACTGCTGTTATTAAACGTATGATGCTGACGCCGGACACATTTGACGAAAAAGGTTTTTTGAATGCAGGCATTGTTGGCGAACAAACCGGCGCAAGAGATTATTATAATTATACGGGTGCTTTATATATGTGTACGATGGGTTTATCGCATCTTGGCATTCCTGCCGATAATATATTTTGGAAAAAACCCGCAGGTAAATGGACACAACAGAAAATCTGGAGCGGGGAAAAAATTGCAGATCAAACAGTGTTTAAATAACAAAGTGTTCTTGTTATTTAAACAGTTTCTTAATCTTCACCTTGTATTCTCTTGGACTTGTGCCCGTTATTTTTTTAAATGTTTTTGCAAAGTTGGAAAAGGTGTTAAACCCGCTCTGGTAGCATATTTCAGTAATGTTGGCATCTTCTTTCAGCAACTCTTTGCAGGCATAATTTATTCTTATTTCATTTACAACCTGCATAAGTGTTTTATTGTATCTTTTTTTGAAGTATTTACAAAAAGCCGCTTCATTCATGCAGGCTATTTCTGCAACTTTTGAAAGGCTTATATCTTCAAGATAATTATCCATAATGTACGCGTACACCCTGTTCATGCGGTCGTTATCATGATCGTTGCTTTTGTTGGCAGAAATATAATTCTGGTTCGATAAAACTTCAAGGTTATCTGATATAGCAATCTCGTACAAAATTTTTAACAGGAGTGAAATCCTGTCCGGCCCTTTAGCCGTAAGCAATGATTGCATCAGCGATACAAGTTTATTAAATGTTTCCCCTACAATTCTTAAACCGCTGGAGGCTTTTTCCAGCACTTTTTGAATCTGGTAGTTTTCAGGAAGGTCAAACAATCTTATACCTTTAAAATCCGCATCAAATTTTAATATAATAG
>JAEWJV010000042.1 GCA_023386395.1 Bacteroidota bacterium | reverse complement strand
GCCTGAATACCAGAACAAAAGCGATACGGTAAAATATGTTGAGATGGCAAATACGTCCCACATCAGCGGAGAGGCAAAGTTTGGCCAGAGAGGCCCGCGTGAGTTTGGATAAGGAAATACGAAGAAGGCATTCCACACACGGCCCATATGCCATACAGGAAACTGGCCGGCACACATTACCGCAAATATTGTCATCGCTTCTGCAGCCCTGTTTACACCATTACGCCAGGTTTGCCTGAACAATAATAAGATAGCGGAGATAAGCGTTCCGGCGTGACCAATACCTACCCACCAAACGAAGTTGGTAATATCCCAGCCCCAACCCACCGTGTGATTCACATTCCACTGGCCTATACCATACACCACTTCGCGGTAAACACTATAAATACCAAACAACAGTAAAGCAACTGAAATGTAAAATCCTATATACCACAGTTTACCAGGCTTGCCTTCAATAGGACGGCAAATGTCTTCGGTAACATCGTGGTAGGTCTTGTTTCCGTCAACCAGTGGCTCTCTAAGTTGTGACTCGTATCTTAATAATGACATACCTTTTTCGTTTTTGCCTTTGGCTATCAACCGGGCTCTTTGTAAAGCCGGCTATTGTAATTTATTAAGCTTTTATTGCGTTGCAATCCTGTCTGAACGGTGTGAGCCGGGCAGAATTTCGGCTGCAACAATTATCATCAATTAATTAACCTTCGTGATGAGTGCTTACTGCTTCTTCTTCCCTGTTCCGCACTTTTGCCAGGTAATTTACATTAGGCAATACATGTAATTGTTCGAGGGAATGGAACAACCTTAATTTGTTGTTTTGACGCACTTTTGAAACAGCACTGTTCTTATCGTTTGCATTACCAAAAACAATCGCCCCTGTAGCACAAGCCTGCTGGCAGGCAGTTTGAACATCAGGCGTATTTTCCAATGTAACTTCACCGCTGTTTAAAGGCCTGCTTTCTCTTTTGGCGTTCAGTTTACCTTCCTGGCAACGCTGTACGCAGAATGAACATTTTTCCATTACACCGCGTGACCGTACCGTAACATCAGGATTTAAAACCATCCTGGTCAAATCTTCATTCATTACATGTACTGCGGGATCAAGTTTACCAACACCGCTGAAATTCTGATTATCGGGGAAGCTGTCCGCTCCGTTATAATCTGCCCAGTTAAACCTGCGCACTTTATAAGGACAGTTATTAGCACAATATTTTGTACCGATACAACGGTTATAAGCCATTTGGTTAATGCCTTCGCTGCTATGGTTAGTAGCACTTACAGGGCACACATTTTCGCAGGGCGCGTTATCGCAATGCTGGCACATTAAAGGCTGGAATACAACCTGCGGGTTGTCCATATCACCGCTGTAATAACGGTCGATACGCAGCCAGTGCATATCATGAAAACGCTTTACTTCACTCTTGCCAACAATGGGAACATTATTTTCTATATGACAGGCTACCACGCAGGCACCGCAACCGGTACAACTGTTCAGGTCAACACTCATACCCCAGTGAATACCTGGCTTATCGTAATAAGGATAAATCGTACCCTGTTTCTCATATCCCTCTAATCCACCATAATGCCTGGTTTCATATTCCCTGTCATTTAAAATCTCCTCGGGGTCTTTCTTAAAGGCTGCAAGGGTAAGTTCTTTCACCACTTCAGTCCTGTTACCCATCGGGGTATCATAAATATTATGGGTCTGAATCTGGGCCACATCAAAAGTATCGCCGGTTTTTTCAACGGTTACACCGGGCACTTCAAAACTAATGCTGGTACCATTGAAAGAGGTAAGATAGAAAACATCTTTACCAACGCCTTCGGCAACTTTTCCTAATTTACCGGTACGTCCGTATCCAACCGCAATACCAACTGTATTAGGATGAACGCCGGGTACAATTAATATTGGAAGCGACACAGGGTCTTTTCCCTTTGCCGTAACTTTTACAACATCTTTCGCCGGATGAACTTCATAAGCATCCACATGGGCGTTATTATTTAAATCGATACCCAACAGGCTTTTGGCCATTGCCGGGGAAATAATCACATAATTATCCCATGTTGCCCTTGTAACAGGGTCTGGCAACTCCTGCAGCCATGGGTTGCCCGAGCCTTCTCCACAACCGATACCCACTTTTTTATAAAGAACAAGTTCAATATCGCCACCTTTTGGCAAATTGCCGACTGCAGCAAGAGCCGCAGCAATGCCGCTGCCATTGTAACTTCCTGCATTACCTGCAAGCGCTCTTACAGGTGCTGCCAAAGTATCGGCAATTGACGATACAATTGAAGCATTGACAGATGCATTATTAACAACACCGGCCTGCAACGCTTTATCAAAAGCAGTTTCGTTGCCTAATTTTCCAAGCCAGTAATTCTTGAAATAAGTATGATAATCTGAAGCTGCGCCAACCCATTTCAATAAAGTATCCTGCCACTGGCGGGTTTTAAATAAAGGATTAATTGTTGGCTGCATTAACGATACAAAACCGGATTTAGGTTCGGCATCGCCCCAGCTTTCAAGATAATGATGATCCGGGATTACATATTTGCAAAGCTGCGTGGTTTCATCGTTTTTAGGGTTTAATGAAACGGCAACTTTTACTTTCTTTAAGGCATTTGCAAAGGCCTTTGAATCACTCCAGGTATAAACGGGATTTGAGCTGATGATAACCACCGCTCCTACCCTTCCGCCATTCATATCGTTTATAAGGCCTGCCAAATCTGAGTCAACACCAGCTCTGCTCTTGTTTACAGATGACCAGTCAATAGTATTACCACCAGCGCCAATTGCATTATTGATGGCATTTACCACCTGCTGAATGTTAGGATCATTGCTGCCGCAAACTACAAGGCCTGCACCACGGTTGGCGCTTAAATCTTTCGCTGCTTTAGCAATACCGGCTTTTAATTTAGCATCGCTGATATTGGCAGCACCTTCACCTGTTAAGGCATTCAATAAGGCTACAGCAATAGCGCCTGTTTCGGAGGGCTTATGCGTATAACGCTCATCCGCATTGGAACCTGTTATGCTTAAGATAGATTCAAACTGATAGTGTTTGCTCATCGCAGGGTTCTGCTCATCAATCTTTCTTCCTTTCACGTACTGCGGGGCAAATTCATCAGGGCTTAGCCATGTGCCCAGAAAATCAGCACCAAGGCTTACTATTACTTTTGCTTTAGCAAAATTGTAAGAAGGTATGGCGCGTTTGCCATAGTTTGCTTCATTTGCAAGCAATAAACCTGTATAAGAATCAGCATCATATACCACGTGCCTGCTGCCCGGGTATTTTGCCAGAAACTGGCCTATCACTTCCAGGCCTGAAGGAGAATTGATGGTGCTGGTAAGCAACACTACCTGTGCGCTGCCCAAACCAGCCAAAGCTGTTCCAACAGCCTGGTCAACATATTCAAGTGTAACTTCTTTGCCGTCAATTGTAGGGAATTTTAACCTTGCCGTATCATATAAACTCAAAACGGAAGCCTGCACTTTTGCAGAAGTACCTCCGTTAGTTAATGGCGACAGGTAATTACCTTCTATTTTTATTGGGCGGCCATCCCTTACTTTAGCTAAAACGCTGATGGCCTCTCCGTCCTGCACATAAGTAGTGGCATAATAATTAGCAACGCCAGGTACAATATCTTCCGGCTTATTGGCAAAAGGAATAGCCTTCCGAACCGGCATTTCACAACTTGCAGCTATCATGGCCGCAGTAGTACTAAAACCGAGATATTTTAAGAAATCTCTTCTTTGAGTAGGCGCCTTGAATAATTTATCGGAAAGTTCAAAAGGCAATTCTTCACGAAATTCATTATCCGCTGCTTTTTTTGAAGCTTCACTATCATTCAGTTCACCAAAATTTTGCCAGTACTTTTTCTCCATAATATAATATTCGTAATCCTTATACTACCTTAATTAATAGTGACATTTTTGACATTCTGCACCACCAATATCTTTTACAGTTACACTGTCCATTTTATGATTCCTGATGTCTTCCTTATATTTTTCGTACATGCTGTAAAAGCCATTGCTTTCAAACTGAACTTTTGTGGTGCGGTGGCAGTTTATACACCAACCCATGCTTAATGGGGCAAACTGGAACATTTCATTGTAGCTGGTAACTTCACCATGGCAGGTTTGGCACTGAACCCTTCCTGCATTTACGTGTTGCGCATGGCTGAAGAAAACATGATCGGGCAGGTTGTGTATGCGCACCCATTCAATTGGCTTGGCTTTGCTGGGATCCCATGGCTTGCCGGATTCAAAGCCTGCATATTTATATAATTTCTGAATTTCTGCTGTGCCATCCACTTCCTTTCCCTCTGCGTTATACAACTTTTCCCCTTTGTATTCATTAATGGCCATGTGGCAATTCATACAGATATTCACGGTAGGAATAGTTGCCTGCTTGCCCTGGTAAACACCAATATGGCAATACTGGCAGTTTATCTGGTTTACGCCCGGATGCACTTTATGAGAAAAGAATATTGGCTGATGCGGTTCATACTTTTGCTGCCGGCCAAGGCCAACAGCGCCATCCGTAATCAGATACCCGCCTATAAGAAAAAGAATAAGTGTAAAAACGGTTATGTAAGCTTTATTTCTCCAGAAGGGAATAGGCTCTGTAGCAGGAACGCCTTCCTTATCATCTGCCATCTTTTTAAGGTTGGCATTTATATATAATAAGGTAAAGGCTACAATGGCAAGTATTAAGGTAAGAATGCCGTATAATAAAGTTTGGTCGCCGTTATCGGCAGCAGTTTGGGTTTCCCCCACAGGTGCTGTAGTAGCTGCGGCAGCTTTGGCAGCTTCAACTTTTACATAATCAAGAATGGCATCAATATCTTTCGTAGACAACTGCGGGAACGCGGTCATCGACGTTTTGTTGTATTCATTGAAAAGGCTAACAGCATATTCATCACCGCTTTGAATAACCTTGGCGCTGTTATGCACCCAGTCGTGAAGTTTTTCCCTGCTTGGCCAGCGATCTTCTACTCCGGCCAGTGCAGGCCCGGTTAGTTTTTTGGTTACGGAATGGCACGCAGCACAGTTAGCCGTAAACAAAGCCTTGCCATCCTGTGCAAACAAGGATGCTGAAAACAGAAAGCTTACAAATAATAATAAATATTTCTTCGGAGTAGTTATCGTAGTTAATTGCCTTAGTTTAAACATGTCACAAAAATCTGGTTGTTGCGATGTTGGGAAATTCTTCGACAGCGGCAAAAATATGACAGGATGCTGACAATTCACATCTGATTAAAAATTTTTTTTAACCATAACGAATATGTAAGTTAAGCGCTTTGAATATTTATCTTGCACCGCAATAAATGAATACAGGTAATAATATCAGGATAGCTCTTTTTGCTTCGGGCGCCGGAACCAATGCAGCCAACATCATCCAATATTTCTCCAACAAACCCCCGGT
>JAEWJV010000014.1 GCA_023386395.1 Bacteroidota bacterium | reverse complement strand
ACGATATAGTTTTGCTTAATGTGGAATAATGAGGCGTTTTTTATAAGATTCCGTGCAGATCATTAATATTATGACAACTGGAAGTGATTATTCTTCCTTAATTTGTTTTCAAACCGATATTCTATCAATTGAAAATAAGCAACATGAAAATCACTTATACTTTTACCTTGATGTTTACAATAGCTATAGCCATATGTATTTATAGCTGTTCAACCACTTCGGGTTTATACAATACAGAAAAACTTTCGCCAACCGGCTATGCTGCTTATAAAACCTATGCATTTCTGCCAACAGCCGATACTGCTTACGCAAAAACGTTTGACAAAAAAAGATTGGAGAAGCTGATGAGCGCGGCGGCCGTTAAAGAGTTAAGCAAGAAAGGAATGCGACTTGATACTGCAAGTCCGGACTGTTTTTTTACTTATAAACTTGCCGTGAACAGGGATTATAAATTAGACGGACAACAGGATGTGGTATATAGCCCGAATGTATTTACTCCTGCGTTTGATAATAATGCAAGGGTTTATACATTCAGTTCCGATAACAGACCGGTTGTTTATAGCGGAAAATATATGATTGATACATTACGTGCAGGATCGATGGTGATTGATATGATTGATACAAAAACAGGTAATGTAATCTGGAGAAGCACTGCTGAAGGAACAACCAAAGAAACTTATCAGCAACCAACCGAAGCGGCTGTGAACAGCATTTTACATAATATGTTTAAAAAGTTTCCACGCCGGTGATTATGCGGTTGAATTGTAATAGTCTATTCTTAATTAAATTATCTACCAGCCAACAACCCGAAAATTAAAACTTTATAGAAGGACATTTTACATTGCTGCCAAACTCAGAAAACAAACCTGTTTTTGTAAGCGATATTTCATAAGCGCCCAATGTTTGGCTATAAGTGCCCAGGCTTGAACTGGTAGCATCATAACTTACAGTTGCAGTAATACCGCTTATAACCACGCCAACCATTGGTATGATAGCATCTTTTGCACGATAATATAAACCGCCGATTAACTGTGTTGTTCCATCCCCGCTCAAATTATAATGCGCATTCAAACCGCCAACAATTTCTGTTGACTTGCTCATCACACTGAAGTAAGCATTCGGGTTTATGATCCACTGGTTATTTAATTTAAAACTGCCGTTTATAAAAGCATTGAAACGCATGGGCACTTTTGCATCTGCAGTTGTGTTGCTAAAAAAAGATTCACGCGGCATGTTTATATGATTAACACTTATGCCTGCATTCAGATACGCATTATCTGAAGGAAAGATGGCGTAATTCAGGCCTGCATTTAAATCAAGGTACCAGATGGAAGTAGCACTGAAAGTTTCATTGGAAGGAATGGTAACATCGAAGAATTTACCGTTCCACTGATTATTGAATGTGAGTTTGGTAATATCAATTCTTTTATTCACAGCACCTATTCCAAAGCCACCACTCAGCAAACTGTTGTAGCCAAGCATTTGATGATAGGCCAATGAACCATACACTTTTGTACTGCTTAAGTCGCCGCTGCCTGCCACATCTTTCAACAAGGCAAGCCCTGCACCTACCCAGCCGTTTTCAAACCGGTCATTAAACAATTGCGCATCGCCCCAGGCGCTCATGGTTTTATAAGGATTATTTAAAACGCCTGCCCATTGGTTGCGGTAATTAATACCAACCTTCCAGTCCGCATCCGGCTCAAAACCTGTATTGGCAGGATTGATTAATAACGGTGCATTGAAGTATTGAGAAAAGTGAAGGTCCTGCGCTTTTGCATAAGCTGCAGCCGCAAACATCACTAATAACAGTAAAATACTTTT
Organism: Bacteroidota bacterium; assembly: GCA_023386395.1. GTDB lineage: Bacteria > Bacteroidota > Bacteroidia > Chitinophagales > Chitinophagaceae > Parafilimonas. The sequence continues at coordinate 4,025 of JAEWJV010000014.1, read as the reverse complement.
TATATTCTTTTTCATACCACCTCCTATCGTAATAAAGTTATATCACCTTTTTTTGAATATTTTGTTCCATCGGTAAACTGAACACTTAATGTATAAGCATATACTTCCTGTGGCTGTAGAGTTCCTTTAAAACGGCCATCCCAGCCAAAATTTATATTTGTTGACACGAATACCAACTGGCCCCAGCGGTTATAAATTCTCCACGACATTTTATCAATGCCATATCCCTTTACAAACACAACATCATTAGCGCCATCGCCATTTGGTGTAAATGCATTCGGCACATCTACTACAGGTGTAACGATGGCTGTAACCTGCTGGCATGATGTATCAGAACACCCGTATTGATTAAATGCGATAAGGCAAACCCTGTAACTGCCTGCGGTATTATAAATATGCGTAACAGGCAGCATTGATGAAGTAATTAAAGAATCGCCATCGCCAAATTCCCATTTATAATTTACAGCGCCGGTGGATGTATTAGTGAATTCATAAGGCGTATTTTCCTTTGGCGTTGTGGGTGAATAGATGAAAGATGAAACAGGGCCTTCATACACATTTATCGTCATTGTTGTATCATCAATCGGGTTACAGGTTAAATTATCTGTTACTGTTAATTTAATAGTATAAGTGCCGGGATTTTGATATAAATGTGTTGGATAAGCATCAGTTGAAGTTTCACCATCGCCAAAATCCCAAAGGAAATTTTGCCCGCCCAGCGAAGTGTTGTCAAACACAGCATTGTAAGGTGCGCAGCCTGTTGCAGGCGTTTCAAATTGCGCCTTTAATGTGGAAGCCACCCTTAACTGATATACAACAGAATCAGGCGAATTGCAGAATATGGTATCGTGCAGATAAAGCTTCACATTATAAACGCCGCTTGCCGTATATTGATGCGTTAAAGTAGTGGCGTTGGTCGTTATTACAGTGCCATCGCCAAAATCCCAGGTAAAATCATCGGCCTGGAATGCATAACCTGAAGGTGGTATTGAAGTATTGTCAAACTGGTAATTGAAAGATTCACAAGGCAGCAGTTTTGTAACCTTCATGCCAAGTTTTGCTTCGTTGCTCCTGGCCCTTATAGTTATATAGGCTGTATCAGCAATATTGCAGGATGATGAATCAATACTGATCAATCGCACCTTGTAATCGCCCACGTTATTATAAGTGTGGCTTGCTGTTGGCGCTGTGGTTGTAGTTTGATTGCCATCGCCAAAATCCCACCTGTATAATTTGCCCAGTGCTATCGTATCCCTGAAATCAACGGTTAACGGAGTACAACCTATACTGTCCCGCGGCACACCATTTATAGACGGTTGGATAGAAGCAATTACGCCGGATAATTCAAACGCTATTTTTACGGCAGCTTCATTGCAATACGCCCCGGTTTGTGCCGGATTGCCGGAACTCCAGGCACCGGTGGTTGTTGGAAAAACACCGGTCTTATTACAATTGGCGCATACAGCCTGGTAAATAACGCCGCGCCTGTCAAACCGGCTGGTGCCGCCATCCACATGATCACCATACACGCTGGGGTCTGTACCAAATGTTCCGAAATAACTGCCAAACAACTGGCCCATAGCATCTTTCTCCAATACAAAGAAGTAAAAATCGTTCCCGTCTGTTTGCCTCGAAATCGCATTAGCGGTAGTGCTCATGCCTATTGTGGATTGGGTAGAGCCGTAATATTCGCTGTTTGCTTTTCCACCCCAGCCCGAAACATAAACATTGCCGCAAATATCCACCAGGAAAGCCGTAGGCGATATATTGGGTACACCGCTTTTACTCCCAAAATTGACTGAATAAATAACGTCGGTAAGATCAGGGTTTAGCTTGGTAATAAACTGCTTGCCGTCCTGCTGGCCGCTTGTATTGTTAAATGTAGATTTATAAACAGGCAGGCTCGCATTGGTTGTGCCCATTATGTAAGGATAGCCAAACTTATCCGTTTGTACCCCATAAACAATATCATTGCCTTTTCCACCTACGTAGCAAATTTTGAGCAGGGTGCTGGCATCGCTGCTTATGGCTGCAATAAAACCATCCACATCGCCACCCTGGTAGCTATTATATATTATGCCCTGCGGCGCATTGCTCCCTCTTACAGAGAGGTCGGAGCTTGATGTTCCGCCGGCAATATAAATGGTGCCTGTAGCTGGGCTTATATTTAAAACAAATGCAGCATCATTACCCTTTCCGCCTATTAAAGTACTGGTAAATATATTGCTGAGGTCAGAGGAAGTTTTGATAAATACACCATCCTGCGTGCCACCGAGCGCTTTATCAAAAGCATTGGATGTGGTGGGAAAATCTTCAGACTGTGTGCAGCTTGCCAGGTAAATATTATCCTGGTAATCTGTAATTACTTCACTTCTTGCATCATCGCCGTAATTCCTTCTTGTGGTGGATACGCCGGATGAAACATATTTGGGAGAGATATTAACGCCATCGGCACCTTTGCCGCCAAACTTGCGGGAAGCCAGAAGCGTTTTGCCGTCAGGGCTGAATTTTGCAAGAAAAATATCGAAGCCGCCGCCCTTACCATAAGTGTCGGCTGTGGTGGGGAAATTGGTGGAACTGGTGCGTCCGGATATAATGAGGTTGCCTTTTGAATCTGCCACAAGGCTATGCGGCTGCTCATCGCCGCTGCCGCCAAAATAAGTGGCATATAAAGCAAGCGAACCTGTGGGATTGAATTTGATTAAAGAAATATCATAAGCGCCCGCCCTGCCTTCACTCGCATCGCCGCCGTTAAATGTTTGATCGTAGCCGCCAACATGCCTTGGATCAAAACCGTCATCAAACACAATTCCGCCCGCATAAAAATTTCCCTCGTTATCATAAGTGGCCGTATAACCCCAGTTATCGGAAAGGCTGCCGGTGAAGCTTGAAAAAATTTCGGTGGGATCGATGATCAGCGTTTGACTTTTATCATATTTATCCAGTTTAAAACGAACAATATTTCCCTCAAGTTTAAAGGCTGCTTTCACGGCTGTGCGCACCGCTTTGCCCAACTGGTAAGAAGATGGAATACTTTGATAAACTTCACCTACAGAAGTCTTCATGGTAAGGTTTCCAAATTTGTTTACGAGCAGGCCATCAAACCCGTTAAACCGCAAAGCCAGTTTACTTATATCTGCGCCGGGGTTTATAATGATATCGTATTTAAGGTTGCCATTATCTGAATAATATCTTACATCAATATTCTTATACACATTTTTATAAGTGATGCCATTATAAACCCTGCAACCGGTTTTCCATTTACTGCTGTCTGAGCCGATAAAATAATTATTAACGATGCTGAGTGGTTTATCCGGGACGGCAACGGCATCTGAATCCGCATCTAAAAAACTTATTTCATAAGCGTGGGAATGCAATACAAGATTTGGGAGAGATTTTAGCCTGCCTTTAATTGCGGTGCTGTCGAGGTGGCCGCCAAAAAAATCAGCAAGTTTTCGCATATCGTCCTTATCATGCAATGCAACCTTATAACCGGATGGTTTAAGATATAATGCGCCGCCTTTAAAATCTGATTTAAATTTTATGGAATTATCCCACTGGCCTTTATTCTCAACAAATTGCAAATACTGGGCATTCAGTCTTTGTGTACTAAAGACCGCAGATAAAATGGCAACCAGTACAAGAATATGTTTCAAGCGAAAATTTTATTTAAGTTACAAATTAAACGCTTGTTAGTTTCAATTTGTTGTTAAGAAATTTTACTCCAAACCGTTTTTCCTTATTGCGATATAAGAAAAGACTTCAAACCTGCATTTTCAGGCTTGATCAATTCCTCGTCTGCCGATAAAACCGCATCTGCATAAAACTTTGAAGCGTCAAGCAAATCTTTATCATTGACCAGGCTCGCCAGCTTAAAGTTTAACATGCCGCTTTGCCTTGTGCCTTCAATTTCGCCGGGGCCCCGCAGCTCCAGGTCTTTTTCAGCAATCTTAAAACCATCGTTGGTAGCGCTCATGATTTTCAATCTTTCTTTTGCATCATTGCTTAGTTTATAAGGCGTAAGC
>JAEWJV010000658.1 GCA_023386395.1 Bacteroidota bacterium | reverse complement strand
TTAACGGATGTATTGAACCCACGCATTGAAACGCCGGAAGAAATACGCGATGTTATCATTGAAGCATCAGGAAAAATTCCTTTGCAACAGCTTGGCACAACAGACGATTGCGGCTTCTCTCCTTTTGCCGATGATGTTTCCACTTCAAGAGATACAGCGTTTGCAAAAATTAAAGCGCGTGTGGAAGGAACAAAACTCGCTGAAGAAAGGCTTTCCAAATAAGCATTGTAAAAACCGGCCAGGCGCTTTAACAGCGCCTGGCCGCACAAACTATCTGCAATGAATAATTATAAAAAATGCTGTCTTTTAATTGCCATCACCATAAGCGTTTTACATGTTTATGGCCAAAAGTTCAGCGTAAGTTTTACCCCGGCCGCATCTGATGAAAACTTTTCGGGCAAGGTGCTTTTGTTTCTTTCAAAGGAGTCCAAATCACCAAAAGACCAAATGGTTGGCGTTGAAAGATTTCCCTGCTTTGCCATCACGGTAAATAACATAAAACCAGGCAGTAAAATTTTGTTTGATGATAACGCAGTTTCATATCCTGTTAAACTATCCGATATAGAAGGGGGCGAATATAACGCACAGGTTGTATGGGATAAGAATGAAGGCGGGCGCTCAATTGCTGAAAGCCCCGGCAATATGTATAATGATGCAATAACTGTGCAGCTCGCAAAGAATACGGATGCAGTTTTTAATATTGCCTGCAATAATGTAGTCAAAGAAAAAAGCTTTGTTGAAACACAATTTGTAAAAGAGCTGAAAGTGCCGTCGGCATTACTTTCTGCATCTTACAAAAGACCAACAACTGTTAACGCAGCCATACTACTGCCCAAGGAATATTATGTGGAACCCAATAGAAAATTCCCGGTATTGTACTGGATTTCAGGCTATGGCGGCGACTATCATAATTATTCCGGCAAAAACGATCCTTCCATGCCGGCAGACACAACGCCATGCATAAGGGTTTTTCTTGATGGTAATTGTTCACTTGGCCATTGCGTGTATGCCAACAGTGATAATAACGGGCCATGGGGCGATGCGCTTACGCAGGAACTTATCCCGCAGGTTGAGAAAACATACAGAGCTAACAAGGCAAGATTACTCGCAGGCCACAGCAGCGGAGGCTGGACGGTTTTATGGCTGCAGGCACATTATCCAAAAGTGTTTGATGCATGCTGGTCAAGTTCTCCCGACCCGGTTGATTTCAGAAATTTCCAGCAGGTGAATTTGTATGAAGACAAAAACATTTTTTATACGAAGGATAGTTCATTAAGGGCTGCAGGCACAATTGCTGGCCGCTTTCCATGGATCACCATGAAAAACATGTTGCAGATGGAACATGTAATATACCGCGGCGAACAGATGCATTCTTTTGATGCAGTATTCAGTGTAAAAAATAATGACGGCTCTCCGCGAAGATTATGTAATGAATTAACCGGTGAAATTGATCCGGTGACAGTTGAGCATTGGAAGAATTACGACATCTCGTTGTATGTAAGAAATAACTGGCAGCAGCTTGAACCTGATCTTAAAGAAAAGATAAGAGTATCTGTAGGCGAACAGGATAATTTTTTATTGAATTATGCCGTGCATTTATTCGACAATGAAATGAAAAAGATCAATGCAGGTTTTGTGTTTGCCTATTATCCCGGCGATCACTTTACCGTATCAACGCTGGAATATAAAACAGCGGGCTACCAATTCCTCCAACAGCAGTACAATAAACTAAAAGACAAATAATATCAATTACGGCCAGGCGCTTCAAAGGTGTCAGGCCAATAAACAACACATCAAAATCTCTAATCAAAATAAAACCAAACTATGCCGTACATAAATGTAGATCCCAACCTTCCGGGCATTAGAAGCCTGATGGCTTTCAGCCCGCAAACAGCAGAGCCTATGGGAAAACTTGCCAACTTAATGCTACGTACCAATGAAGGCTTAACCATGGCCGAAAGGGAAATGATCGCCACGTATGTTTCTTATCTCAATGATTGTTTTTATTGCCAGCAATCGCATGGCGCTATTGTGAGTTGTTATTTGAATGATGGCAATAAGCTCATCAATCAAATAAAAAATGATTATGAACAAGCTGAAATTTCCGGTAAGCTGAAAACATTATTAAGCATTGCAGGCAGCGTACAAAAAGGCGGCAGGCATGTAACGGAAGATCAGATTAAAAAAGCAAAAGAAGCAGGTGCAACAGACAAAGACATTCATGACACCGTTTTAATCACTGCTTTGTTCTGCATGTTTAACCGCTATGTTGACGGGCTTGCCACCGATACACCGGCTGATCTTTCCACCTATCCGCCCAGGGCAAAACAAATTGCCGAACATGGCTATGGCAATCATATTCTTACAACACCTCAACCCGCATAAAACCAACTAACAATTTTTATAAAAAATATACGAATGAAAAAGAGGCTATCAATTAACTTAATATTATGTGTGCTGTTCTTTCCATTGTTATTATCCGCACAGGATAATGCGGTGAGTTTAAAAGTGCAGGAATCAAACGGCCAACCTATCGCCGGAGTAACCATTTCCATTGATAAAAAAAGAACGATGGTTACAGATGCACAGGGCGCTGTTACCATACCCAATGCAAACAGTTCAATCATCGTACTCAGCGCAACAGGCTTCAAATCCAAAACAATAAAAGCAGATACTTTAACACAATCAATCATTATGCTTGAGCAGGATGTTGCCAACCTGGATGAAGTGATTGTAACAGGTTTATCCACCAATGTAAAAAGAAGAAACCTGGCCAATGCTGTAGCAACCATTTCTTCAAAGGAGCTAAGCAGCATAGCGCCTGCACAAACATTAGACGGCGCATTGGAAGGTAAAATTCCAGGCGCTTATATCAATGCCAATTCAGGTGCGCCCGGCGGCGGCATCACTGTTAAATTGCGTGGCGTAACATCGGTATATGGCAACACACAGCCCTTGTATGTAGTGGATGGTGTGTTTGTTGATAACAGCGCTACTTCTGCCGGTTTAAATGCCGTTACATCTGCGGCCAGCGGCGGCGCAGCCACTTCAATACAGGATAACCCATCAAACCGTATTGCTGATATTAACCCGCAGGATATTCAAAACATTGAAATATTAAAAGGCGCTTCTGCAGCAGCTATATATGGTTCAAAAGCTGCCGCCGGCGTTATTATCATCACCACCAAAAAAGGCAGGCAGGGAAAAACCTCTATTAATATTTCGCAGGACCTCGGGCTGATAAACGTAAGAAAATTATTAGGTGTAAGGGAATTTACTGCCGACCGCGCCGCAAGCTTATCAAGCGATCCTGCTACAAGCGAAGCATTGAGGCAACAATTTTTGGATGCACAGGCCGCAGGCCATATTTATGATTATGAAAAAGAAATGTATGACAATACAGCCTTTGCACGTAATACAGAATTAAGTTTAACCGGTGGTGGCGAACAAACATCTTTCTTCTTTTCTGCATCACAAAAAGATGAAGGCGGCATTGTGAAGCATACAGGTTATCGCAATACCGGTTTAAGGCTTAATGTTGACCATCGTATTTCAGATAATATAAAGATTGGTATAACGACAAACTATATTAACTCTTCTTCAGACAGGGGTTTGTTTGGCAACGATAACGTTGGTGCAACCATTGGCGTAGTGCTTTCTTCAACCCCCTCATTTGCAGAGCTGCATCCTGATGCAAACGGCAATTATCCTGCAAACACTTTTGCAGCTTCCAATCCTTTGCAAACAATTGCATTGATGAAGAACAATGAATCTGTAAACCGCTTTATTACGGGCCTGAACCTTGAAGCCACACTGCAAAACAGCGGCAAAAGCACAACGAAATTTATTGCAAGGGGCGGCGTTGATTTCTATAACCTTCAAACATCGGCGTTATTCCCCGGCACCCTGCAGTGGCAGGCTGTAAATAAAGGCACATCTATACAGGGTTTTACAAAAAATTTAAGCACGAATTACATTGCTTCACTGGTGAACACATTCACGCCTTCTGATAATTTATCGCTTACAACATCGGCAGGCTTTACGCAGGAAACAGGCGATTACAATAACCTGCTGAACGTGGCAACACAGGTGATAGCAGGCCAGGAAAATGTAAGTCAGGCCGGTGCTCTAAATGCAACACAGCTTCGCACCAAATATCTTAATTCGGGCGTTTTTATACAGGAAGAAGCAAGCATTATTGATGCCGTTACACTAACAGCCGGTGTGCGTTTTGACAGGAGCAGCAATAACGGCGATGCCGCAAAGTTTTATACGTATCCTAAAGCTGGTTTGTCATGGAACCTTACAAGATCGGGCATTGTTGATGAAGGTTTTTTCAACAATATAAAACTGCGTGCAGCTTATGGGCAGGCCAATAATGTGCCCGCTTATGGCAGCAAGTTTACAGGCATGGCCATATCGAATATTGCGGGCAACCCGGGTGTAATTGTGAATATACAGCAGGGCGATGCCAACATTAAACCGGAACGGCAGAAAGAGCTGGAAGCAGGTATCGACTTCAGCGTTTTAAATAACAGGTTAAGCTTTGAATTAACTTATTATAATAAAAGCATCAGTGATTTTCTTATGCTGCAAAGCCTGCCGTCTTCATCAGGCTTTTCAAGCAAATGGCTGAATGCAGGCGACCTGCGCAACCATGGTGTTGAACTGGGCCTGAATGCCATTCCTGTTCAGTCAAAATCTGTAACATGGAATACATCGGTTAATTTCTGGCTCAACAGGTCGAAGGTTACAAGGCTTATTATTCCGCCGATACCGCAGGGTTCTTTTGGTTATGTGCTGGGTTCATTCCAGGTTGAGCAGGGAAAATCTGCCACACAGATAGTGGGCCTGGATGGCGATAATGGTGTGGGTGTTTTAGGTGATGCTGAGCCAACTTTCCAGATGAATACCTATAATGAAATTACCTTTTTTGGCAAGCTGAGTTTACGTTTTTTACTGCACTGGAAAAATGGCGGCGATAATATTAACCTTACTTCACTGCAAAGCGATTTCGGCGGCACCAGTGCTGATTATGATAAGGTAACCAATAAGATGGGTGTACCTGATGCTGTTTACCGCATTATGC
>JAEWJV010000653.1 GCA_023386395.1 Bacteroidota bacterium | reverse complement strand
GACCAGACTGTTTGGTGCCCGGTACTTATGCTGCCAATTGTTTGCTGGCACGTAAACTATCGGAAAACGGTGTGCGCTTTGTACAGCTATACCACCAGGGATGGGATGGGCATGGCAATTTGCCCGGCGAGATCAAAGGCCAGTGTTTGGATACCGACCAGGCCTCTGCAGCATTGATCACCGATTTAAAACAACGGGGGCTCCTTGACGAAACCCTCATTATCTGGGGCGGGGAATTTGGAAGAACCAATTATTGCCAGGGCATATTGGAGAAAACGAATTACGGAAGGGATCATCACCCAAGATGCTTTACTATTTGGATGGCAGGCGGTGGCGTAAAGCCCGGCGTGTACGGAGAAACGGATGAGTTTGGATATAATATTTTAAAAGACCCGGTACATGTAAACGATTTTCATGCCACTGTTTTACACCTGATGGGGATTGATCATGAAAAATTAACCTTTAAACATTTAGGAAGAAGATACAGGTTAACAGATGTAGCAGGTAACGTGGTGAAGGGGATTGTTGCGTAGCCCATTTCCGCCGCGGCGGAGGATAATTTGGAGTGTATAATTTATTTGTTAGTTCAATGTTTTGGCAATTCGCAGATTCCCCTGGCTTCATGAACTGCCCTGGCCTTTAGCACAGGGATAAAAAGGAAATTATCACAGGGCTTTAGCCCGAATTGTTGTAGGGTTTAAGCAGTGAAGGAATCAAATTCTCATTCGCCTCTTAAGGTGTATTGAACAGGATTCAACACAACACAAACAACGAAAAAATATTTGGCAAATAAAAAATCAACACATGCAACGCAAAACATTTATAAAAAATACTTCCATGGCTGCAGCCGGGCTGATTTGCCAACCCTCTTTATTATTTAAAGAAGATCCAATACTGGGACACGGTACCAAACGTTACAAACTCAACACACATTGGAGCCAGGCCGATGTTGCGAAGAACCCGGTAAAGGATTGTCATGAAATGGTGCAGGATAGTAAAGGCAGGATTATCCTGCTTACCAATGAAACAAAAAACAACGTGATCATTTATGATAAAGCGGGAAAGTTGTTAACCAGTTGGGGCAGCGAATACCCCGGCGCACATGGTTTAACCTTATTCAATGAAAACGGAACTGAAGTATTGTTTATCTGTGATAACAACCGGCACCAGGTAATTAAAACCACGCTTAACGGCAAAGTGCTGATGACACTGGACTATCCAAAAGAAACAGGTGAATACAGCAAGGCAGATGAATACATACCAACAGAAACTGCTATAGCCGCCAACGGTGATATCTATGTGGCCGATGGTTATGGAAAAGATTTTATCATTCAATACGATGCATCCGGTAAATACATCCGTCATTTTGGTGGAAGAGGAGAAGGGGCAAAACACCTGCTGAACGCACACGGCGTCTGCATTGATAATAGGAATAAAAACAACCCATGCCTCCTCGTTACTTCTCGCCAGCAAAATGCATTTAAGCGATATACTTTTAATGGAGAATACATTGACACCATTGCATTGCCCGGCGCATGGGTATGTCGCCCGGTGATAAAAGGAAATTATTTGTATGCCGCAGTACTGCAAAGCAATTCCAGCTTGTGGAAGCAATCAGGTTTTGTAACCATCCTGGATCAGCAATATAAATGTATCTCCAACCTGGGAGGTTCAGCACCCACTTATGCCGATGGCAAACTACAGGAGATGTACCAGACCACTAAATATTTTGATTATCCACATGATGTATGTGTGGATGATGAAGAGAACTTATACATAGCTCAGTGGAATTCCGGGAAAGTATATCCTTATAAATTATCACCGGTTGTTTGATGAATAAGCTGTAGATGGCTGTGTAAGTAATATTTATTCTCAATTATTATGTACAAGCCGAAGTATTGAATTGCTGAAATTGAATTCCGTTTTTAAGAAGATCCGGATTATTGATTGACAAAATAAAACACCACTAAGAACATGCTGCGCTGGAAAAATATTTTATACAATATCACTTTTGCATTGAACTGCCTGCTTATTTTTTTGCTGCTTTTCGAGAACAGAATGCATGTGCCTGCCTGGGTACAAACTATTGGTCGTATGCATACTTTATTGTTGCACTTTCCAATCGTTTTGTTACTGTTGAGTATTATTTGCGAGCTGGTTTCGTTGGCAAAAAAATATGTACTGCTGAAGCAATCGCAGGTGGCAGATTTCTTATTGCTTATCACAGCATTTACTTCAGCGCTTAGTGCATTGATGGGCTTAATGTTGTCAAAAGAAGATGGCTATACACAGGACATTGTAGTGTGGCATAAATGGGGAGGCATTTTGATTGCGGTGGTATCTCTTGCATGGTATACTTATCGTTCAAAAATAAGGCAGCAAAAAATTGTTTTCTATTCTACCGCAGCTACTGCATTTGTTGCGCTATTAATTACAGGCCATTTGGGCGGAGATATTACGCACGGTGATGATTTTTTGCTGGCGCCTGTTTCAAAAGAAAAACAACAACCCAGTGTGTTATTTGAAGATGCGATAGTGTATGCTAACATGGTGCAACCTATTCTGCAATCAAAATGTATGAGTTGTCACAATGAAAAAAAAGCAAAAGGAGAACTGGTGATGCTGGATTTTAAATCATTACTCAAAGGCAGCAAAAACGGACCGCTATGGGATTTTAGTAAACCCGATCTAGGTTTGTTATTGGGAAGAATTCACCTGCCTGAGGAAGATAAGAAGCACATGCCACCTGCAGGCAAACCTCAGTTAACGCCAACGGAGGAAGATATTTTATATCACTGGATAAAAGCCGGTGCTGATGATACATTAAAAGTAGCTGCCTTAGCCGAACGGGATACCCTTCGGATGATTGCTGCTTCCACTTTTAAAAACATTGAAACAGATGATTACCATTTTGCGCCGGCAGACGAAAAATTAATTAAAACATTAAAAAATAATTATCGCCAGGTTGCGCCATTAGCAATGGGCTCACCGGCATTGGATGTTACTTTTTTTAGTGCAGCACAATTCCATACTGAACAGCTAAAAGAATTGTTGCAGGTAAAGGAGCAGGTGGTATCACTGGATCTTAATAAGATGCCGGTAACAGATAATGATCTTGTTATCATTGCTCAGTTGAAGAACCTGCGTAAACTTAATTTATCATTTACTAACATTAACGGAAGCGGATTGGCTGCATTGAATTCGTTACAGCAATTAAAGCAGTTATCATTATCAGGTACTGCTGTTACAGTTGCAGCTTTATCAAAATTATCTTCTTTGGTCAAATTAACTGAACTCTATATTTGGAGTACACCTGCTCAAACAGAGAATTTATCAACCTTACAAAAGGGATTAAAAAAAGTACAAATACAGACAGGCTTTAAAGGTGATACCATTACTATCAAGCTCAATAAACCGTTGATTGAAAATGAAGACCCAATTGTAATTGAGCCGGTTCAATTACAATTGAAGCATCCTATTAAAGGCACCACTATCCACTTTACTACCGATGGCAAAGATCCCGACAGTTTATCGCCGGTATTTAAAGAAGGATTTTTGGTTGACAGAAATATGATGATAAAAGCAAAGGCATACAAGCCGGGATGGATAACCAGTGATATATTAGAAAAAATATTTTATAAAGCCGGGTACTATATAGATTCAATTCGCTTGTTGCAGCCTGCGCCTGATGAAACATACAAAAGCATACCTGCGGCAATATTGATAGACAGGAAAAAAGGCGAACCAGATTTTAGAACAGG
>JAEWJV010000651.1 GCA_023386395.1 Bacteroidota bacterium | reverse complement strand
ATGCTTCTGCATTCAGGCCCCTTAATTTTAAGGATTGGTCATCGCTCGTTTCCGTCATACTTCCATCCAGGTATTCTGCCATGTTATAACAAAATACCACTACCGAAGAATGATCAGCTGATACGTATTCCAGTGAGGTTTTATTTTCTTTAAAAGGAGATTTTAAACGATATAAGGCTCCAAACTGAACCAGTGAACGGATTTCTTTATAGTGTGTAATCTTTTCCCTGGCAATTTTCTTTTCTTCATCATTCCATTTTGTAATATCAGTACCAACACCTAAAACACCGGCCATGGAAACGTCAAACCTGTAACCGAGCGATGGATTTTGTTTATGCCAGTCTTCGTCTGTAACCCAGGACACCATTGTGTTTGCAGGGAAAGCGCTTAGAAAACCATACTGTATAAATAAGCGGTCAACAGGATCTGTGTTATCACTTGCCCAGGCCTGGTCCATGCGGAATAACATACCGGGATCAACACGTCCGCCGCCGCTTGAGCAATCCTCAAACTGCACCTCAGGAAAACGGTTGCGCAGCGTATCTATCAGCCTGTATAAATTATCTATATACCTTATGCGCACTTCCCGTTGCATTTCTTTTGGCGCATCTGTCCAGCCCGGTTCTGTTAGCGTGCGGTTATGATCCCACTTAATAAATTTGATATTGTTTTCACTTAGTAAGGCAGTAAAAGATTTTAACAGGTATTGATACACATCTTCCCTCGCTAAGTTTAACATAAGCTGGTTGCGCATTTCATGCGATGTGCGATGTGGAAAAGAGAAAGCCCAATCAGGATGTGCCCGGTAAAGATCGCTGTTTGGATTCACCATTTCCGGTTCTATCCAAATACCGAAATCCATTCCCATATCATTTATTTTTTTAATCATCGGTTGCAAACCGTTTGGAAACTTTTCCCTGTCCACAGTCCAGTCTCCCAATCCTGCTTTATCGTTAATGCGCCCTTTAAACCAGCCGTCATCAATCACAAACAATTCAACACCTATATCTTTGGCAGCTTTTGCAAGTGCAAGCTGCTGTTCTTCGTTTACATTAAAAGTAGTAGCATACCAGCTGTTATATAACACCGGTCGTGGCTTATTTCTCCACTGCTTAGGTAAGATAGTCTGGCTGATATAATTTCTTAAGTTTTGCGAAGCTCCTTCGGCGCCGGATTGCGTATAACCCAGTATAAACTTAGGCGTAGTAAATACTGTGCCCGGCTTAAGGTTCCATTTGGTGTCCCAGAAATTAATGCCGCCGGTTATCTGTAACCTGTTATTAAAAGCCATGTCAAAATCCATGCGCCAGTTACCGCTGTACTGCAATGTTCCAAACCAGGCTTCTCCGGTTGTATCTTGCTGTTCACGCTCAGGCCTCACCATAAACCAGTCAGGGTTAGCGAATGATTTAAAATCTCTTGCCTGCAGTGTTTTTGTGCCGGCAGTTAATGCAGTGTTTTGTAATTGAAATTCATGTCCCCAGTCACCTGCCATGTGTGTAAGTATATATTGATTAACCGGCAGGCTTATGGAAGCAGACTGCAGGTTTTCAATATTGATATCAGATCTTTTTCCCGTGTTTTTTACTTCAATCCATTTTTCTATAATATCAAATTCAGGCAACACGCGTATATAGGAAGTTACTTCCAAAGGATAATAAACATCTTTCTGCAATAATCTCAAGGTTTGCCTGCCATCAACAGGTATGATGGCAGCATCTTCAAAAATTAATTCGCAGTCTCTCACACCATCTGAGAATACTGCTTCCAGCAGGGGCGTTTTGTTGGCAAAAGCGCCCCTTACCGGTATCTCATCCATATTATTAACCCACTGTGAATTTTTTCGCTTAAAAGAAGATTGCTCATCCGGCCCGTAATATACCTGCTGTACTTTGTTATCGTTTGTTACGACTATCTGGTAAACTGATGATTTTGTATGAATGATCCATCCCCTGGGATTATCCGTTTCAACAATAATATCGTCATCCGGTTTTTTTTGATTACCTGCATGTACATATTGAAAACATATACATAAAGCACACACACAAATGGCAGCAAATAACTTCATGATATTTTATTTAATATGGTTAGATGAATGGCTGTCGTTTGTTGTATAAAGTGCATCATGCGCAGGTAAATTGCCGCGCCCTGGTGATTGATATCATTTCCCAAAACCTTTTCAAGAAAGGTCCTGCCTTTTTCATAATTACCAAGACCGATATTACCCAGCCCGCTTAAATAATCACAATGCTGCCTGTTGCGTTTGTTCAGGTCAATATCAAAAACCAGCATATCAGGCAAGGAAACTGCGAAATAATCAATGCGCATTTCATCGTTTATATGGTCTTCGGCAAATTGTATAAACCTGTTGAAGATGGCCCGGGCTTTTGCATCATCACCTAATTTTATCCATGCCAAAGCCTGGTAAAATATCTTATCCGGTTGTGGATCATTATAATAAATTGCCTGTACAGGTTCGCTTATGCCAATGGTTGCTTTTTTAAAGAATGCAGTTGCTTTTTCTTTTTCATTCAGGCCTTCGTAGGCACAGGCCGTTAAATAATCCAGGTCGTTTTCCTGCACGCCATATAATTTTCCTTCGCCTAAATTATCAGGATAATTTCTTGCTGCATTTAATAGCATCAATGCATCATTATACTGCTGATTTAATATCGCCTGTTTTGCCAGCTCTGTATGACATATCAAATACTGGCCCGTTACTTTTCCTTCGCCGCCTTCCCATGGATGAAACTGCCTTTCGGCCAATAGTTCTTTTGCTTTGGTATGATGCTGAAGATTGTTGTATAAAGTAATTCTTTCGATGTATAAATCATCTCTTTGCTCAACAAGCTGTATATATTTTTCAAGCAGGTCCAGCCTTTCTTTAAAGGGCCTGTTTAAAATTTTATAGAACTGATCAAGTTCCATTAAAACCCTTGCATCTGTATCATCTGATTCAAATGCTTTCTCCAGGTATTGCAGCGCTTTTTGCGGGTTGTTTCTTTTATTGAAATAAGCAATAGCAAGGTTACGGTATGGCGTTGCAAAATTGTTGTCAAGCCGGATGCATCTTTCCCAGCATTCAATCGCTTCGTCATACTGCCGTTTGTCATACCAGAGATTGCCGAGATAATAACTGGCTTTTGCATCTGAAGGGTTCATTGTAATGGCAGTTTGCAGAATGATTATTTCTTCAATTTTATTAGGAAAAACGATAGAAGTATTGTTGGCAGAAGTTTCTTCAAAATATTTTAATGCTTCTTCAGTATTACCATTTCTTTTATGGAGCCAGCCAAGGTAATAATGCACCATCGGTGTTATTGTTCCTGTTGTATTCTTTTGCTCTGAACGGTGAATGATATACGATGAAAGCAAGGTTATGGCATCTTCATACATGCCGGCGTGTGCATACTGTAAAGCAAGTTCCAGGAAATTATTTTCTGCATAGCGCATTAATTGAAACAGGCTGTTTAATGAAGCGTCAGGTCGGCTGGTTGCGTCATCAGAAGCCTGGCACTTTTCAGCGAGGTATTTTTCATAAATGCAGCCAAAATTGAATGCATCAATTCTGATACTTTCATCGCACAGCGCAATGCATTCCTTCAATAATTTTTTCTTTCGCAGCAAAGCAGCTTTTAAATGCCTGGTTGCATTACTGTGATAATTCTTTATCAGGGATTTTTCTGCAAAATGTAATGCATCGCCGGTTTTATGTAGATGTGCTGCAATCCTTGCCAGCCATAAAAATGCAGCATGCTGCCAGGCATCATTCCATGTAGCTTTGGAAAAAGCATCGTAAGCTTCGTTATATTGTTCCTGCAATACAAGACTTAACCCAAGGTTATAATAAGGCTCACCATTATATGGATTAGGATTGCGTTTGGTAAGCGTTGCTATAGCTGTTTTAAAATAAGGTGCGGCTTTTGCAAACTGCCCGCGACGTAATAACAGCAGCCCTTTCGCATTGTTGCAACGTACATCGCCGGGACTTTTTTTTAATCCTTCATTATAATAATCCATTGGATTAAATGTTGCATGCCTGTATTGTTCCAGGTGTAAACCGTTTAAAAATAAATCTTCAACCTGGTCAATTTCCTGCGGCAATTTTGCTGCAGTAGCTGCCGCAGGTATTTCTTTTTTATTTAAAGGCAAAGGCTGATAAGAAACCAATTCATTTCCATCATTATCCAATACATTTATTTTCCAGGTTGTTTTATCATCTTTTGCTGTTACAATAAACGTTTCATTGAAAATACCTGCAGGCGACAGATCAGCGGGAAATCTTTTTACTTCTTGCTCATCATGCAAAACAATTATTGACGCATTGTTATACACGGAAGTTGCATAAACCTGTATGTTTAATGCATTATCATTCCATTCAACATTTATAGCTGCATTCTTTGTCGCATTTTTTACATACCCAATGCTGTGATATGGCATAAAGTATTGCGTGAATGTTTTTATTTCATTGGGCTGCATCCAGGAAAAATCCGGCTGGTTATCGGTAAATACGCCCGTCATCAGTTCAATGTATGGCCCGTCTTCATCGGTTAATTGTTTGTCCCATGCATAACCAAAATCACCATTGCCCCATGTCCATTGTTTTTTGCCCGGCGATATATGATGATCGGCTACATGCAGCATGCCGGCCTGTGTATCATTTTCATAACAACCCATAAAATCGTATTGCGATTGAATGGCCATATAAGATGTGGGAACAGGAATGTTTTTGTATTTTGAAATATCAGTGCCTGGCGCATAATTCACTTTATAATAAGTGCCTGTTGCGATGGGAAAATCGCTTACATCGCGTTTGCCGTGATCGAACACCGCATACACATCCGGTGGAAAAACAGATTGATAATCGTCATTTACTTTCACCGCGGGGTTAGCCCACCATAAGAATGTTTGGGGTAAAGAAGTGCCGTTAAATAACCTGCCTTTTATTTCCAGGTAGGCTTTATCAGGATATAATGTGAAGCCAGCCATGCCTTTTGTGCGAAACATAATTTCCGTTTCATTTACCCAAACTGTTTTGCTGCCGTCTTCAAATGCTTCAATAGTGAAATCTACAGCGCTGAATGTGCTTGGCCTGTGGTGTTGCGGCCAGTTAAATTCAATGCCGCCGGAAATCCACGGGCCTGCAAGCCCCACCAATGCCGGCTTTATAACCTGGTTATAATAAACAAAATCACGTTGTTTCACTTTATCATAGGCCCGTTGAATACGCCCGCCGAGTTCAGGCAGTATCATGATCTTTAAATAGTTGTTTTCTATAAAAACTGCTTCATATTCTTTATTGATCTTTTTATTGCTGATGTTTTCGATAACCGGATGTGGGTAAACCACACCGCTGCTGCCCTGGTATACGCGCTTTTCTAAAAACATCGGGTTCTTTTCAGGCATGCCCGCCTCATACGTAGGAATAAGAATCTTCTCAACCCAGGCTTCTACATTCATATAGAAAAACATTTATTTTAAGGTTTAACCGTTATTGTTAATGGCAGCAATTACGAGGCATTGATATAGGCCGAAATTCGATGTTATTAATATAAAAAAAATAGTGAATTTTATGATAATGATGGATTATTTAACGGTTGCTTTTTTTATGATTCAACAATATGAAAACTAAAAACGAAAGAATAAAACATGGGTTCAAGGGCCAGCAAATGATTGTGCTGCCAAGAAAAATTGTTTCTGATTTTCTAATAAAGGACCCTCTGACAAAAGGTATATATATTACAGATATAGGTTATTATCCAAAGGCTATTCACCATTATGT
>JAEWJV010000621.1 GCA_023386395.1 Bacteroidota bacterium | reverse complement strand
GTATGGCAACGTTTCCTTTCCTGCTGTTATAAAAGGCGTAAATGAATCCGGCAATATTGTACTTGACAGCGGTATTGAAAAACCTTACCGTTCCGGTGAAATAGAATGGCTAATTTAAGCTCAGGCTGTTCAATTATCAACCTATAACTTTAACCGCTAACGATATAATATGTTTAAAACTGTTTTTTGGCTGCTTCTTTTGTTTTGCAATTTCACTGCATATAATCAAGATATTTCGTGTATCAGGATTAACCAGTTAGGTTATGCAACTGCGGGAATTAAAATCGCCGTTTCAGGTGCCGATAAACAAATAAGGTCAAATGTTTTCTCTATAAAAGATGAAAAAAATAAGGTAGTTTTTTCCGGGCCGGTTGGAAAAGATTTTGGTAAATATGGCCCTTTCAGCCATACGTACCGGCTCGATTTTTCAGAGTTTAAAGGCAAAGGAAAATTCAGTATTTATATAGATGATATTGCTTCGCCGTTTTTTTTAATTAATGATTCAGTGTATGACGGTGCGGCTGATTTTTGCCTGCGGTATATGCGGCAGCAACGCAGCGGTTTCAATCCTTTTTTAAAAGACTCCTGTCATACGTATGATGGCTATACTTTGTATGCGCCAGTGCCTGACAGTACGCACATTGATGTTGTGGGCGGATGGCATGACGCCAGCGATTACCTGCAATATTCAACCACATCGGCAAATGCAACCTATCATTTGCTGGCGGCTTACCGCGATTTTCCCGGTGTTTTTACAGATGAGAAATCGGCAAACGGGCTTGACGGAGAAAATAATATTCCTGATGTTTTGGACGAAGCTAAATGGGGCCTTGACTGGCTGCTTAAAATGCACCCGAAAGATGATTGGTTATTCAACCAGCTTGGCGATGACCGTGATCATCGCGGCATGCGCATACCAAAAGAAGATACCAATTATTATGGCCGTGGCTTGGAAAGGCCGGTTTATTTCTGCAATGGTAAACCGCAACAAAGAGGCAAGTTTATGAACAACACAACCGGCGTGGCTTCAACCGCCGGAAAATTTGCCAGCGCTTTTGCTTTGGGCAGTGAATTGTTTTCTAATATAGATAAGAAGTACGCAGATGGCCTCATCAGTAAATCATTGTCCGCATTTGCATTAGGATTAAGGTATCCGGGCGTTGCACAAACTGTGTCTGTCCTTTCACCATACATTTATGCGGAAGATAACTGGACGGATGATATGGAGTTGGCATCGGCAGAAATTGCATCTAATGCAAAGCGTTTTCAAGAAGAGCTTTTTAATGAATCAGTAATCGCAGATCCAATACCTCGCGGAGTTGAATTAGCCCGTGCATATCAATTCGCTCAAAAAGAACCTATCACGCCCTGGCTTGGCGCTGATACGGCGAAACATTACCAATGGTATCCATTTATAAATCTTGGCCATTATGAATTGGCCAAACAACTAACCGGTACAAAAAGAGATTCCATCATTCAATTTTATAAAGAAGGCATTGAACGCGTTTGGAAAAAAGCAAAGCAAAATGCATTTTATCGCGGCGTGCCTTTTATCTGGTGCAGCAATAACTTAACGGTAAGTTTTGCCATTCAATGTTACTGGTACAGGCAATTAACGGGTGATAAAACGTACCAGGTATTAGAGCAGGCCTGTTTCGACTGGATATTTGGTTGTAATCCCTGGGGCACCAGCATGGTATATGGTTTGCCTTCGTGGGGCGATACGCCAACCGATCCGCATTCAGCTTTTACGCACCTGAAAAATTATCCTATTGATGGCGGTTTGGTTGATGGGCCGGTTTATACATCCATCTATAAAAATCTGATCGGCATTCAATTGCACGAGGAAGATGAATATGCAGCTTATCAAAGCGACCTTACCGTATATCATGATGATTATGGCGATTACAGCACGAATGAACCTACGATGGATGGCACAGCATCTTTAATTTATTTACTTGCAGCAAAACAAAAAGAAGCGAATCATGCAAATGACTTTGCCTATTCGCATGATGGTATAATTCGGGGTGATTCAGCCAAAAAAGAAATTGCACTGGTGTTTAGCGCAGATGAATTTGGCGATGGCCTGCCTTCAATCATTAAAACATTACAAACTGAAAATGTAAAAGGCGCTTTCTTTTTTACAGGAAGATTTTATCGTAACAAAAAATTTAAACCTTACATACAGCAGTTAAATAAAGATGGGCATTATCTCGGCCCGCATTCTGACAATCATCTTTTATACAACGACTGGAATAAACGTGACAGTTTATTAGTAACGCACAGCCAGTTTAATGCAGACATGCAAAACAACCTTAATACCATGCGCCTGCAACATATAAATATTAATCATCCGCAATATTTTATTCCGCCGTATGAATGGTGGAATGATTCAATTGCAGTATGGAGTAAAAAGCTGGATCTGAAACTGTTTTGCTTTACGCCCGGCATAAGAACAAATGCAGATTATACTTATCCTGAAATGACTTCCTACAAAAGCAGTGATTGGATAATGCAGTCATTAAAAGAGCAACAGCAGAAAAATGCAAACGCTTTTAACGGCGCTATCATATTAATTCATGCAGGAACAGATGCAAGAAGGAAGGATAAGTTATATGACAGGCTCAGCGAATTAATTGAATGGTTAAAACAGGAAGGTTATTCGTTTAAAAGGATTGATGAGCTGTTAAAATAGTTCAACGCTCCATGTACGTTCCCATGTTTCACCGGCAGCCAGTGTATTAATGCCTTCTTTTGTTGTGAGCTGATGGTTATGATTGATATTATCTGCAATGCCGCACCAGGGCTCAAGGCATACAAACGGCGCATCCTTTGCAGCCCATATTCCAAAATACGGGAAGCCTTTGAAATTGAAGTTTAAACCATGTTCATCTTTAGTTGAAAATAATTTTATCTGATCGCTGTCAATGTGCTTCAACACAATTGCGTCTTCATAAAACAGTGAAGGTTTTAGTTGCAGCGTTTTATTAGTCAGTACAATTTTTTCAGTATCATCACCCGTTAAGCCCTGGTGCAATAAATAACGGTTTAATACATCATTATTATTAAACCATAAATAATAATCCGTGTATTGCAAATGATCATTCAGCGGAACCCTAAAAGCCGGATGCCCGCCGGCAGAAAAATACATGTTATCATTACCTGTATTAATTACCTGGTAAGTACAGAAAAGCGATGTATCATCAATTGAATAAATTACATTAAACACAAAGCGAAATGGATAGAGCGCTAAAGTTGATTCATTGCTCTTTAAACTAAATATAGCCTGTGTTTGGGAAGATGCTGTTACTTCAAACACTTTATCTCTTGCAAAACCATGTCTTGATAATTTATATTCTTTATTATCGAAAATATATTTACCATCTTTTAATTCACCAATAATTGGGAAAAGCACCGGCGAGTGCTTGCTCCAGAATGCAGCATCGGCCTGCCATAAATATTCAACATTGTTTAATTGAAGGCTTTGCAGTTCTGCACCTTTTTCACTTATGGCAACGAAAAGTTTATTGTTTTGTAGCTGTATCATCATTCAAAAATAAAATCATTCAACTTATAATTGCAAATGGTAGTTGATTAGTTGAAAGGTTGATTGGTTGAAAAGTTGATTAGTTGGAATTAGGATTAGGAATTTGGATTTGGGGATTTGGAAATAAACGATAAGCAACTGTGGCGGTAAAGCAAAAATTGCCTGAATGAAAGTGATGAATTTGAAATTGAATAATGCTACATTATGAATTTGCCTGAAGAATTAAATTTTGATGCGGTTTCTGTTGAATCCATAAAGAGTGAGGTCTTTAGTTCTTCAAATATTAGCGTAGATGTTTTGAGGCTTGATAAACTGCATCCTGTTGTGAGTGGCAACAAATGGTTTAAGCTGAAATATTACCTGCAACAAGCAATAGCTGATAATGCAAAAGCTGTTGCAACATTTGGCGGTCCATTTTCAAACCATATTATTGCTGCTGCCTATGCCTGTAATAAACTCAATGTAAAATGTACAGGTTTTATAAGAGGCGAAGAACCCACTCACTATTCGCAAACCTTGCTTGATGCTGCTTCGCTCAATATGCAACTTAAATTCTTAAGTCGTGAAGCTTATAAAAATAAACAGGTGGTTATAGATGAAAACCCGCAAATGTATTTTATACCGGAGGGCGGGTTTGGAATAAAAGGTGCAAAAGGGGCGGGGGAAATTTTACAACTTGTGCCCAATCTTGCTGCGTATGATTATATAGTTTGCGCCGTTGGTACCGGAACAATGTTAGCCGGAATAGCGAATGCATCGTTATCGCACCAGCAATGTATTGGCATAAGCGTAATGAAAAATAATCTCAGCCTGAATGAAACCGTAAATTCTTTACTTACTGATGAGACCCGGCAAAAGCGGATAAATATTTTTCATGATTATCATTTTGGCGGTTATGCAAAATATACTTCCGGACTGATTGCGTTTATGAACCAGGTTGAAATGAATCATCAATTGCCGCTCGATTTTGTTTATACCGCTAAAGCATTTTATTCGGTGTGCGATCTTTCCGCCAAAAAATATTTTCCGGAAGGCGCCAGGATACTTTTCATACACAGCGGTGGATTGCAGGGAAACAGGTCGCTAATTTCATAGGTATAAAAAATAACACCATGCTCGTAAGAGATTTTTTACTTACGCACATGGTGTTGTATAATTGTTTAGACTATTCTTTAATCTTTAAGTCTAAAAAAGGCTGCTGGTTAAGCATTTTTAACTGCAGAAAGGTATTCCTGCAAAGTAATTTTGCCCGCATAAAGCTGGTTGTATAAAAAATTAGCATCAACTTTTGCACTGCGGATCTGCCTTACTATCTCTTTATCGAAGAATAATTCTTTTAAATTTTTCATTGTATATCAGTTTGTGTAATTATACTTAATATGTATTTATTACACATTAATACCATTACTATTAAAAAAGTAACCCTTTCGACTTTGTTAAAGAACAGTTCCTTTATAATTTCATAATTATCAAATAAAAAAGCCCCGGTAAGGGGCTTTTTTATTTTACTGTTGATTAACTAATATTTTCCGTGTTTCTGAGAAATTATCTGCTGTAATCTTTAGATAATATATTCCTGATGCAAGTTTGGGAAGATTTATTTCCAATATCTGCCCGGTCATATTTAAACTCCTCAACACCTGGCCATTTTCACTGAGCAAGCTAACTTTTAATGATTGTTTATTGTCGGCAATTGTAAGCGTTACTTTTTTATTGGCAGGGTTAGGAGATAAGCTTATGGAAGAAGTGAGTACTTTGGCTGCAACAGCATCTGCCTGCGGTGCTGCTTTCGCAAAAAGAGAAGGCGGCAGGCTGTAATCTGCAATGCCATCTTTCAGGCTGCCGGCAGAACCCTGGGATGCATTATAACCTAAGCCTCTGCTGGCAAAAGCCTTCCATATTGTGGCGCTGTGCGCAGCTCCATATAATAGTGTATCGGCTTTTAAAATAGCATTTCTGCCATCTACAAAGCCAGGGCTGCATGGTTGCAGTTTCATGCCTTCAATCACCAACTGCAATGCAACCTGGTTACCCAATTTACTGCCTGCATTGTAAATATTGGTGCCAATGCCTTTGTCCTTAATAATTGCCCAGGTCATATTCCAGAGCATATTGCACCATACTTCACCCACTACATGGGAGTCGTAGGTTAAAATACCGTTTGGAATGCGTGAACTGAGTTTTAAGCTATCATAAGTCCACGGATTAACATTCAAATCTATGCTGTAAGGATAATAACGGATGCCGGGCCCATCTGGTGTTTGGCCAAAAGCATAAGTGCCTATTGGCCTTGATTTGGATGAATCAGCCACTGTTGCAGTTTTCCAGTTAGTGGTTACCATTAAAGCCATATAATCGCTCCAGCCTTCGCCCATTTGCTCTTTATTGCTTAAGCAACCTGCGTTATTAGGCCCGCCTGTCAACCTGTTGGAAATGCCATGCGTATATTCATGGGCAACTACCCCGTTATCAAGGTCGCCGTCAATTTGCACGCCTGCGCTTAGTTTTGCACTCACTATGGTACCGGCTTCAATATTCTGCCTCATTTCCTCGCCGGTTTCATAGCTCACCATTACAGCTGGTATGGTAATAGTATTATGCGGGCCGCCGAGTGAAATCGGGTATTCGCCGGGAACATTTTCTACCATAATAA
>JAEWJV010000620.1 GCA_023386395.1 Bacteroidota bacterium | reverse complement strand
GCTTCATGGACTGCAACAGGCTTTCCTGGCTGCCAAAATAGTCTCCACCCTGGGATTGAATAATACCCATATAGGTGTAGGCTGCTGCAATTTCCAAACTATCTCCCGAACTCGTTACCAGCTTATTAAAATAGTAAAATGCTGAGTCATTATTTACATTATAGAAAGATGCGCCTTTATTATAATCAGCAGAGGTTGTAACGGAAACAGCTTTACGCGGCTTTTTGCAAGACAATAAACAGCTGGCAGCAATTAATATCAATAAAAGAAAGGCAGGCTTTATCAAAACAGTAGTTTGGATAAAGATAAATAGTTATTAAAAAGAGGAAACATAAAAAAAGGCAAGAATACATCTTGCCTTTTTTGTAACTATTCCAATTATGGTTGATGTGGCGGTGGCGGTGGAATAGGTTCTGTTTCTCCACCGGTATCATCCTGTGTAGTTACCTGTGTACCGTTACCATGTGTTGGGTTTGTATTGTGATGGGCAGGCACCAACGCCAGCCATAAAGCTATGATCAACTGAATCATTGTTTGATTAATTAAAATGTTTGAAAAATGCTGCCGCCATACGCGGTGCTTTTGGCGCAGCGTTACATGTTGGGAAGTGAGGGGAGCCTGGATTGCGGAAGCTGTAAACGCTTCCCAAAACCGGTTACCTGCCGCCGCTTTCGCAGCTCCCGGGTTAATCAACTCTGTACAGGAGATCTGTTAGCTAACGAGATATCAATTGATTGACAAGACAAAATTAGATAGGCATAATTCGCTGATAAACAAACGGTTCCGAAGATTCCAATAATTCCGCCGGAATTCCGGTAAGACCGGTTAAATTCCATAAATTCCTTAGTTTTACTTAAACCTAATTGCTGAAAATGCTTGCTGACTACACAAAGCTTGTGCTGGGCTGTTATGCGGAAAAGAGAGCAGCCAACATACTTTCATCACGACTAATTTCTCCGACACCTGCTAAACTCCGGGATGAATGCGTGGCGCTTTTTGCTGCCGGTATTAAGCGGAAGGATCAGGCGGCTTTAAACACTTTTTTTGAAAGGAAAGCTGGTGAAGATGTTGACTTAAAGGCAATGGAAAAATATGATAGGGATAAGTTCAAGCCGCTATGGAAATTTATTACAGGCAGGATTAATGACACTGATATTAAAAATATTGAGCTACTAGCCTGGCTGATTGATTTTGAGCCCAGGCCTTTCGTGTATGGAAAACGGTACGATGCAGATAGCACAATATTGGTTGATAATGCTATTGAAAAAACCAGAGAAAATGATGAGAAAGAATTAGTAATGATGGAGCCAATATCTCTTGCCGGTATTGAAAAGCAACCAGAAGGATCCCAAACAATTAAGCCTGTTGTTAATAATAACCGTTTTCGATTAATCACTAGGCCATTTATTATAATTGCAATATTGATACTTGTTGGTGGAGTTATTTATTGGCTGAAAAAAGATGATGAGCAAGCAATGAACCCATTTAGTACAATGCCTGTAGAAGGTTGTATGTATTGGGCAGGCGATCATTATGAACAAACTCCCTGCAATGAAAAGCATGGAGATGCACTGATAGTTGCACTGGATACATTCGCACTTACACATCTAAAAAAAATAAATCGGCCGGACACCATTACGCTCAACGCCATTGGTTCAGTTTGGTATATAAGAACAAATGGCAGCATTGAATATTTTACTGCACCTGGCGCGTATCCATCTGATCTTAAAAAACATTTAAAACCGCTGACTGAATATATCTTTAAACATCACCTGGAGCAGGGTGTTCAATAATCAAGTTCTGCTTGTTCATTGTTACATCCTGAACTTTATAACATCGTTCCGAGGCATAAGATATCTCCGGAAAAATATTCCGGATCATTACGGTTTCCCGTAAGATTCAGTTTTCCATCCCGCATACATTTGACTTGACAACATTACCATATTGAGCGCATCAATCGTAACAAGTTATAAATCTTACCAGGAAAAAATCACTGCTTTAATAAATAGTCAGATTATGTGAAAAAAATTTTGATAATAGCCTTGTTAATCCTGACATATAGTTGCAGCAACAGGGATGTTTATATCTGCGACAGCGCCAATGCCACCAGGTATCATTATAATGCCAATTGCCCGGGTTTAAACCATTGTAAACATGGAATAAAAAAATGTCACTTTCCGAAGCCAAAGGTGAACGCAGAACGCTTTGTAAATGGGAAAGATAAAATTTAAGGCGTTTTTACTGATAATATTTTCAACCCTAAACCTTTTCTTAAAACCAAAACCTGTAATACAACCTTGTTAACTAAAACTTCATACAAATTGCAACAACTGAAATGGCAACTGATGCATGTTTTCAGATTCAGGAGATTTTGTTTAACGGCACTTGATTATGAGCAAATTGTTTTAAGAGAGAATGGTTTTTTATTGTTGTATTGGAAGACTGATTATGCAAGTTATTTATACATACCTACAACAAGTGAATGCATATTTAAAACACAAGGTGTTGTACTAATCAAACTTTCACAGGCAGACAATTTTTTAATCCAGCTTCGTAATACCTGGCATAAAGAAAATATCAACCTTAATCTGCAACCTGTAAACATAAAGATTCAAGCAGCTAAAGAAACAATAGTTTCTATCAGAAATTTAAGCATAGTAAACCGCATCGAATCTTCATTACAAGAAACTAAGCTTTATAATTTTTCAATTAGTATAAAGAACAAACAACTAATGCCACATCAATTCACTTTCTCAATAAAATGCAACATTCAATCTCTTAAATCAAAGCTTCGCACATGACGACACCGTATTACGAACATCGAAAGGGAGGTAAACTAATGCAACTTCTTTGGAAAGCTGCAGGCGCTGACCGTTTTATTCTTGAAAGAAGTACCTACAGCGACCAGGTAAAATATCTCTGCCTGGGCGGAATTATTTTGGCGACAGGTATTATGGCTGGTCTCTCCGGCGGTTATGCTTTTTATACAATCTTCGCTCCGCGTGGCAGTGCTATCGATAATTTCAAAGCTGTTACTGATACCCAAGTATTAGATTCAACTGATCCATTAACTGTAATACTCTCTTTCATATTCGGTACGCTTTGGGGGTTAATGATTTTCAACCTTGATAGATTTATTGTTTCAAGTACCGGCAAAGGAGATGGTACAGAAGCTATAACAAAACAAGAAATAAAAGGTACGCTGCCAAGATTGTTGATGGGTGCTATCATTGCAATCACTATTAGTAAACCTATTGAAATAAGGATGTTTAAAACTGAAATTGATATTAAACTTCATGAAAAACAACAAGAACAGGAACAAGCATATAAAGCACATACAGATAGTTTATTTAATGAAGAATTAAGAAAAAAAGATGAAGCGTTAGGCAAGATTGAAAGCGACCTGATTGATAAGAAAAAAAGATATGGTGATTTGGAAAAACAATACATAGATGAAGCAAGGATAATAACTGTTGGACCACGCGCTCTTGCTGTTAAAGCGCAAATGGATGCATTAGGTGCTGAAATCAAATTACTAGAATCCAGTCCCGATTATGCAAAAGCAAAAAAGGAAAAAGAAGAGATAGAAAAACGCAGAGAAGTAGCGCTTAATCAAAGCGCAAAATATGCTTCCGGATTAGATGGCTTGTTAGAGCGGATAAAAATTTCTGAAGAAGTTTCAGGCCCACTAATTAGCATGTTTATTACGCTTCTATTTTTAGCCATTGAGCTCACGCCAATCTTCTTTAAAATGATGCTTATTAAAAGTCCGTATGATTATTTGGAAGAAAATATTAAAGAATTAGTAAAAGCTGAAAATGGATTAGAAATAATGCATGGCTTTTATCCAGATGAAAAGGGAGTTAATAAGGATAAAGTGATTTATCATGAAGCCATAAAGAAGCTGAAAGAAAAAATTCAAACACTGGAAACGCAAAGCGCATTAAGCAGTGCTGCCATTGAAGCTTATAAAGAACAAAAAATAAGAGATGTTCAAAATGATCCTTCATCGTTTGTGAAAGAAACAGAAAGTAATGGCATCTAAATCTGTTCACTTCATTAAAGAAAGAAGACTGCTAAGTTTAATTGGTGTTGAATATGCATTGGCTTCCGATACTAAAACTTCAACAAAAGGTAAGCTGTATTTAACCTGTTGCTTCATTGTTTTGAACGCATTTTTGTCGCTCCTTTCAATGTATTATGCATTCGATAATCTTTTTGAAAGTGTATTTATAGGATTGCTATTAGCACTTTTTTTTGCATTATTGTTTTTTAACCTGTATGTTTTCCTGGTTCAAACCTTCTCAAAAAACTCTCGTACTTATGAAACGAAAAAAATAGGAATTCATTTGTCTAACGTTACAAGGATTGGCTTTGTATTATTTATTGGATTTATTGTTGCCTGTCCGCTATATGTTCTTGTTTCAGAAAAATCTATTGCATCAAATATTCAATTATATAAACAAGAATTAATACATACGTTCAATACAAAAAATACAATTCTTCATAACAACGAAATTAAAAGGATAGATGAAGAAATCATTCGATACAATTTACAAGCTCGGTTAAAAATCCCTGTTGCTGAAACGAACCTTAAAGAGTCAAAAATTAAAAGACAACAAGAAGATGAAATTCATTCTTCTGAAAACATAAGAGTCGCTGATGAAATCAATACTTCTATTTTTTTCCTGAAAGAAATACAAGTTGGATTAGTTCAATATAAAATGTCGTGGTTAATTATCGCCTTGGTTTTATTTCTATTCGCATTGCCTGTGTTTTTAGTACAATCAATTTCATCAAAGAATGAATACTTTATTAAAAAAACAGAATCAGAAAAAAGGTTGATATTATTTCACTATGAAAAGTTTAAAGAAAATTATAGTTCGATTTTTAAACGGTTTGATTTAGATAAATCTTTTCATGAAAATTATATCGATCCTCCTTTTAATACAATAAAGCCGCCAGAACTAGAGTCGCTTTCACAAGATGATTTTATAAAAACTTTTTTGATCAACTCTAAGTAGTATGAATTTTTCAAAGAATTACTATACAATTCTTGGGGTGGCAACGAATGTAAGTGAGCAAGAGATTAAAGCAGCATATCGCAAGCTGGCAATGCAATATCATCCTGACAGGCACAATGGTAACAAAGAGTTTGAAGAAGTTTTCAAAGAAATTAATGAAGCGTACGAAGTACTGAGTAACGCCAATACAAAGTTTGTTTACGATGAGTATAAAAAAAATTTAGCCGATACATATAAAAATAAAAAAGAAGCAAAACAAGAAAATTCATCTGCAAAAAATAATTCCCGTACTTATACTAAAACAAAAAAAATACAGAAAGAATTACGCATTTACTTACAGGGAAAGATAACAACCAAATTTTATGGTAAGCAAGTAACAATTGAAGGTATAAGTGTTTTGCATGAACTCAATCATACCATCAATCCGACTGAAACGGAAGTGCTGATAGAACAAAGAGGAAACAGTTCCTTTTTTACCGAATTAAGTAAGAAAATTTATAAAGAGAAAGATGTTTTTAACACATCATTAAAGCGGC
>JAEWJV010000290.1 GCA_023386395.1 Bacteroidota bacterium | reverse complement strand
ATTTCGATATGTCAAAGCAATTCATCTCCTTCACAAATTTTCAGCAATAACAACGGATGGGAATGGAAAGGAAGCCAGCCTGTTGAAAAATCGGTGTTGTTCTCAACCATTACTACAACCTATGATTATACAAAAACGCTCGGCATAAAATTATTGGCAGGCAGGGATTTTTCAAGAGATTTTGCAGATTCCAATTCAGTTATTTTAAATGAAGCTGCGGTGAAACGAATGCGATTAAAAAATCCGGTTGGTGAACAATTGAAATGGAACGACAGACCTATGACTGTTATTGGAGTAATACCCGATATTCAAATGGAATCACCTTACCGCCCCATTTCACCACTCACAATTATATTCGATAAAGACTGGGTAAGTATTGTAGATGTAAGACTAAATCCAAACATGTCTGCATCAAAAGCAATTGCATTAATGAAACCGATTTTTGAAAGATATAATCCGGCTTACCCTTTTGAATATCATTTCGCTGATGAAGAATATGCAAAGAAATTCAGCTATGAAGAATTGGTAGGTAACCTTGCAGCAATTATTGCAGCGCTGGCAATTTTTATTTCATGCCTTGGGCTTTTTGGTTTAGCGTCATTTACAGCAGAACAAAGAGTAAAAGAAATAGGTGTAAGAAAAGTGCTGGGTGCAAGTGTGTTTAATTTGTGGCAGTTGCTTTCAAAAGATTTTGTAATACTTGTTTTATTGTCTTGCGCCATTGCTGTTCCTGTTGGCTGGTATTGCATGAATGAATGGCTGAAAAATTATGATGATAAATACAGGACGAATATAAATGTTGAAGTTTTTATTGTAGTGATACTGATGGCAATAGTTATCACGTTGCTTACTATAAGTTTCCAGGCAATAAAAGCAGCGGTTGCAAACCCGGTGAAGAGTTTGCGAACGGAGTGATAGCCCATCCGAACCTTCCCGAAGAGAAGGCTTATAAACAGCTTGATTAAATGAAGCAAGTTAAATTATAAATATTCTAAAAAGTCTTCTCCTTAGGAGAAGATGTAGGAGAGGCTTCTTATGTTTAAAAATTATTTTAAAATCGCATTGCGCAATATTATCCGGCACAAAGCCTATTCGGTATTGAATATTGCCGGGCTTTCTATTGGCATGGCCTGCAGCATACTTATTCTTTTATGGGTGCAGAATGAACTTAGTTATGATAGGTTCAATATTAATGCGGAAAATATTTATCGTCTCACTGCCAGCGCAGGCGATTTTAAGGCTGCTGTAAGCCCCGCAGGCATGGCAGCAGGGTTACAGGCTGAACTACCCGAAATAAAAGCATCTGTTCGCGTTAGCAAACCTTCGGATAACCTTGTTGAAGTGGGCGATAAAAAGTTTATGGAGAAAAATGTATTTTTTGCAGACTCCAACTTTTTCCGGTTTTTTTCTTACAGATTATTAAGAGGTGATATAAAAGCAGCACTCAGCGATCCCGGTAATGTGTTGCTTACAGCCGCTACGGCAAAAAAATATTTTGGTAATGAAGAAGCGCTGGGTAAAATAATCAGGGTAAACAATAATACAAATTTTAAAGTGGCCGGTGTGCTGGCAGATATGCCTGCCAACTCCCATTTGCAATTTGATATACTCTTTCCAATGTCAACGCTGGCAAGGTCAGATTATGACCTGCAGCATAATGTTTGGGGTAATTTTAATTTTTATACTTACCTGTTGCTGGATGCACGTGTTGCCGCTTCGCCGGGTGCTTTAGCCAGTCTCACACAGCGCATCATAAAAATTCACAGGGAGCATGTTCCGGGGGCTAAAATTGAGTTTCAGCTTCAGCCGCTTACAGGCATCCATCTTCATTCAAACCTGCAGATAGATTTGCCGGGCAACGGCAACATTCAGTATGTGAATATATTTTTTATTGTAGCCATTTTTATAATAGCAGTAGCCTGCATTAATTTCATGAACCTTGCTACGGCGCGTTCGGCGCGCAGGGCAAAAGAAGTGGGATTACGCAAGGTTGTAGGCGCTGGCCGTTTACAAATTATGCTGCAGTTTTTAGGAGAAGCCTTAATTATTGCTTTTATTTCATTACTGATAGCAATAGCTATTGCCGCGGCTGCCTTACCTGCCTTTAATTTGCTTGCCGGCAAACAACTCACGCTGCAGGTTTTTGACAGGAAGTTATGGATAGGGTTATTAAGCATTGCTTTCATAACGGGCATTGTATCCGGCAGCTATCCTGCTTTGTTTTTATCAGCATTTAAACCGGTTAAAGTGCTTAAAGGCAAATTGCAAATTGCCGGTGGCAATCTTATCTTCCGCAACACACTTGTCGTAATTCAGTTTGTTGTAGCAATTATGTTGCTTGCAGGTACGGCCACCGTGTATAAGCAACTCAATTTTATCAGGAATAAAAACCTTGGTTTCGATAAATCTAATTTGCTCTACATTAATATGTCGGGTGAACTTTGGAATAAGCAGCAGGCATTAAAAAATGCTTTACAGCAAAATCCACTTACGGCACAGTTTTCTGTTATATCCGATTTGCCTACCGCGCTTATTACCGGCACTACAGATATTGACTGGCCCGGAAGAAATCCTAACGATAACACGGTTGTACCATCTATGGATGTGGATGAAAATTTTACTGGTGTATTCAAAACGCAAATGCTTGCCGGCCGCAGTTTTTCAACTGCATTTAAAGGCGATAGTTCTAACTATGTTATTAATGAAAAAGCCATGCAGCTGATGGGAATGAACATACATAATGCGGTTGGGCAGCAAATACGTTTTGACGATACAAAGGGAACTATTATAGGCGTGGTAAAGGACTTCAATTTTAAATCGCTGCAATATGCAATTGAGCCGCTGGTGCTGCGGCTTAATAAATATGGCGGAATAGTAATAGTGCGCACCCAGCCAAACAATACAGAAGCAACCATAAAGGCGCTGGAAAAAATAAATCATGCACTTAACCCGGCTTATCCTTTCGCTTATCATTTCCTGGATGCAGATTTGGATAACCTTTATCACAGCGAACAGCAAATGAGCAGCATATTTAATTTATTTGCCATGCTGGCGATTTTCATTTCATGCCTGGGCCTGTATGGTTTATCTGCTTTTCTTGCAGAGCAGCGCACTAAAGAAATTGGCGTGCGTAAAGTTTTGGGCGCTTCCATTGCGGGGATCGTATACTTGTTGTCAACCAGCTTTACAAGGCTTATTGTTATTGCCGTATTTATTGCCGTTCCTGTAGCATGGGTTGCCATTAATAACTGGCTGCATGGATTTGCTTATCATATTGAAGCAGGCTGGATAATATTTTTTGCAGCATCTGTTATTGCCTTATTGATTGCCTGGATTACGGTAAGCTATGAATCTGTAAAAGCTGCAGTAGCTAATCCCGTGAAGAGTTTGCGAACGGAATAAAAACGTGAATGGTGGAAGCTTGCAGCTTTTAAATCACAAAACCGATTTTATGTTTGAAAATTATCTAAGGGTTGCTTTTCGCAACTTGTCAAAACGCAAAAGCTATGCTATATTAAATATACTTGGGCTTGCCATTGGTATGACATGCTGCCTGTTGATATTTCAATACGTATCGTTTGAAAGAAGTTACGATACTTTCGAACCGGATTATAAAAACATTGTAAGGTTGCGGCTTGATAACTACCAGCAGGGGAAGCTTGCCTGGAAATCGGCAACATCTTATCCTGCATTTGGCTCAACTATGAAAATGGATTTTCCGGAAGTGGAAGATTTTTGCCGCCTGCATGATGCTGATATTTTATTATCAAACGATGCACGCAATGTAAAATTCAAAGAGCCGAAAGGTTATTATGCTGATGCTTCTTTTCTCAATATGTTTGGTGTAAAACTTTTAAAAGGCAATGCTGCAACAGCCTTGAATTCACCAGATAAAATTGTATTGAGTGAAGCAACGGCAAAAAAATATTTTGGCAATGAAGACCCGCTCGGTAAAACATTAACCTATCGCGATCCAGAGTTTACACGCAGCCTTGAAGTAACAGGTGTATTTAAAGCATTTCCAAAAAATTCGCATTTAATTATTGACGATCTCATTTCTTATAAAACTTTGGGAAGCATCATGCGTTTGCAGGGCGATACCACCAATGCAACCGAAACTAATTTCGGCTGGTACGATTTCTATAGTTATATAAAACTTAAGCCGGGTACAGATTATAAAAAACTGGAAGCAAAATTTCCGGCTTATTGCGATAAGTATATAAACAACATTGACT
>JAEWJV010000279.1 GCA_023386395.1 Bacteroidota bacterium | reverse complement strand
AAGCTGGGCGGTATTCCCTGGCAGTTAGCAACAGTAATAAAAAATGAATTGATTATTGGCGTGGGTGCTTTTAAACATCCGGATGGTGTTCAGTATTTAAGCAGTGCATTTAGTTTCAACAACACAGGGCACTTTAATGAGTTCGCCTATTTTCTTCGTCATGAAACAGATGTTATGGCTGGTAGTATTGCAATTAAAATAAAAGAGTTTGCAGCAAACTACGGCAATCCATCAAGGTTAATTATTCACTTTTATAAAGAGAAAATGACAGCGGAAGAAATTGAACCAATAGAAGCAGCTTTAATAGACTTAAAATTACCAAACCCGATTCCGGTTTTTATAGTTCATGTAAACAAAACAGAAGCTAAAGATATTATTGCTTATGATAACGATTGGGAAAATAATTGGATGCCGTATAGCGGTACATATATAAGCATTGGAAATAAAAAATATTTGCTGTTTAACAATAGCCGTTACCCGGGTGAATCATTTTCAAAAAATGATGGTTATCCATTTCCAATTAAATTGTCCATTGATTGCACAGACGAAAAACAATTGAATAACGAACAAACGATTAAAGAGTTAATTAACCAGGTATATCAATTTAGCAGGATGTATTTTAAAAGTTTAGCACAACAAAATTTACCTGTTACTGTAAAGTATCCGGAGATCATTGCAGAATTAGCACCATACATGGCAAATGCAGATTTACCTGATAACTCAAAAAATACACTTTGGTTTTTATAGATTAATAACTTTAAAAATTTATGGAACAAACGCAGTCGATAAAAGAACTAATACAAGATATTGATGATGGAAAAATTTACTTACCTGAATTCCAAAGAGATTTTGTTTGGGAGATATTCAAAACTTATGATCTTTTCGATTCATTAATCAAAGACATTTTTATTGGTGCAATTATTTTTGGTATTCCATCTTTCGATATTGCGATTCGTGAAATTGATAATCGCAAAAAAATAACAAAAGGAAAGAAAAGACCTTCTTTAGAAGTAAAGACAATAACAAAAGCTGAAATTGAAAAGATGAATAAGGTCGGTGGTAATTTTAGGCTTGTATTGGATGGACAACAACGAACTACATCAATTTATAGAGCATTGAAAGGAACCGATGAAGTTTGGTTTATTGCGAAGAATGAAGATGAAATACTTGTTAACAATTTTGAGAATGCGAAACTTGAAGAACTACTTGAAGAAATAACAGGCGAGCAAGATTCAGAACGTCTTTCAGTGAAGCTTTCGGATGTTTGGGACATAGAGCAAAACGATTATGAAGAAGATGAAATAAAAGAGAAATTTTTTTACACCACTTCTTATTACAAAACATACAGTCAGGTTGAGGGCTTTGATCAAAAAGCAGAATTTAAGAAGTTCAGAAATATTCGCAAGAAAATAGCTGATTTATTTAAGTCTGAAAAGCTTTTATCTTTTTACTTACTTGATATGAATCTTGAAAAATTTGTTGTGTTTTTTGAGAGAAGTAATACAAGAGGCGTTCAACTAAACTTTATTGACATATTAGCAGCAAAACTTTATACAGGTAACTTTAATTTAAAAGAAAAAATAAAGCAGTTTGAACAACAAAATGCGAATCACCGTTTAGTTCCAGAGATAATAGTAAGATCGATTGCTTATATCAAGAGTAATCCTAAAGAAATCAATAGGAATTACATTTTAGGTTCACTAAATGCAGAGGACTTTAAATCGTTATGGGACCAGCAATGCAAACTATATAAAATTACGCTCGACTTTTTATACCAAAATCATTTTATCATATCGCAAGATTGGATGCCTTATGAGAACATGATAATTCCATTAATAAATTTTTTGAAAGAGATAGGGGGAGATTACCATCAAATGAATCCTCAGCAAAAAATGTTCATTGAATATTGGTATTGGAACTCTGTTTTTTCAATGCGTTATTCAGGCTCATCTAACGAAAGAATTATAGAAGATTCAAATATTTTGGTACTAATTGCAAAAGGTCGCAAAATAAATTCCGCCAGCTACTTCAATAAATTATCTAAGATTCAGGTTTTGTCTCCTGATGATATTTATTCATTTAACCGAAAGGCGAATGCCGTTTATCAGGGTGTATTAAATCTTATCAATTTTGAAAATGGCGGCTTATTAAATTGGAATAACGATGCAAAGCTTTCGCTTAACTCTGTTTTGGAAGATCATCATATTTTTCCAAAGAATTACCTGAACAAGGTTTTAGCAAGTGAAGCTGAAAAAGATTTAATTGATTGTGTCGCTAATAGAACCTTAATACCCAAACTTCAAAATATAAAAATCAGCGATCAATCACCTTCGGAATATTTAAAAGAGATTAAAAATACAAACGCCGAAATAGAGAAATCTTTAGAAAATCATCTTATCACCAAAGAACTAATCACTGGTGAATATGATAAAGAATATAGCTTCTTTATTGAGCTGCGTTCAAATGCAATTTTTGAGATTATTGACAAACGCCTTATTAAGCCACGAGACTTAATTAAAGAGAAGTTTTATGAGGAAATCAAGTTCGAGGAAGCTGCAAACATCAATGTGTTTTGTTCATATAAATCTAAAATTGCGGAGGCGGTGTTTAATCCTTCAACAACAAAAATATTTTACAAAGGAAAACTTTATGATACTCCAAGTGCAGCAGCAATAGCAGTTAAAATAGATAAAGGCGCATCTGAAACAGTTACAGAAAACGGTTGGACATTTTGGAAATATATAGATGAAAATGGAATTGAAAAGAAGATAACTGAATTAAGAACAAAGATCGATTAGTTAAGCACAACAGAATTTACATGTTACTGTAAAGTATTCAGAGTCATCGCAGAATTAGCACACATATGGAAAAGCAGATTTTACCTGATAGTTCGAAAAATATTCTTTGGTTTTTATAAAATAAGTCACGTTGGAACAGCTTATCCAAGAATTTCATCAGAAGCTAAGCTTCAAAAGAATTAATGAAGCTAATGTTTATGATGCTGATCTTAAAAAGCTTTATAAAGCTATAGTTGAAAACTTATCTATTGACTATGCCACATATCGTAAATATGTGCCTATGTTTCTTTCCAGTTTGGAAACGAACAATGCAGAGTCGATCCCCTTTGCAATTGATTTGTTCATGCAACTACAAGAGCAAGTCGTTAAAAGTCGGAAGTATAAATCCTTTGACTTGGGAATAATGGACTATGACGCTGATATGGATACCGTTGAAAAGTATCGCACTGTTCTTGAAGAGAGTTTGTCAAAGAATAATGCACCACGAATATCAGAAACTGAACTTAACCTTACAGACTTATCAGAAGATGATAAAAAGAAACTTGCATCCTTAATAATAGAAAAATTACAAGAA
This sequence comes from Bacteroidota bacterium, assembly GCA_023386395.1. Taxonomy (GTDB): domain Bacteria; phylum Bacteroidota; class Bacteroidia; order Chitinophagales; family Chitinophagaceae; genus Parafilimonas. Next base: position 20,624 of record JAEWJV010000279.1, on the reverse strand, counting down.
GATGGAAAACAATTAAGCTGGTCAAAAGATTTTGTTGAAAATACATTATTAAACTTTTTAATGTTAAGGCAGTTGTTATTATCACTGGGCGACATAGAGTTGTTTTACCATGCTGCAGGTATCTTCTTTGATAGGTTGTCTTCATCAGAATACTTTCAAGCCGCTAGGGATATTGCAGAAGAAATAATCATTGCTGGATTTAAAGACAAAGAGCCAGAGTTAGGATTTTTTAATTCATTCAGGATTTATTCAAATCTAAGCAGTATTCATGCGGCGCTAATGTATGCAAACATTAGTTTATCAGCGGCGCTGGTTAAAGGTCCTCCATATTCAGAGAAGTTTGTTAAGGAAATAATTTGGCAGGCAATAAAAATGTTTAGGAATGTAAAACTATTTCCATGGGCGAGGGAGATTTATTTATCAATTCCAAAAGAGTTAAGTTTTTTGGATTATGAAAGACGAGCACTTGATCATACATTTTTTTCTGGACAATTATATGAATTGGATCCAAACCTTCCTTCTTTGGTACTTGATTATTTAAATAAGGAAAGAGAAGCAATACTGTCAGGAGGAATTAATGATGTTTTGCCGTGGCTTCTCACTTTATATAACATTAGACGCCTATATACTTCTGCTGATTTAGCCCATCTGCTTTAGGTTTTTACTTGAATATATTTGAAACTATTGTTCCTCAAGAAAACGTAAAAAAACAGAAGACAATAATCGAAGGACAATCACCAGAATTGAAAGAATATCTCAAAGCCTCTCTTGTTAATCTAAATGAAACAAGAAATGTCAAAGACTTTGTTTATGATAATGAAAGTGCATTGAAGATTTCCAATCGTTTAGTTGAGTACTGTATCGATAATGAAGATTCTGCTGGCTTTTTATTAGCAATGCTATTGAAATCTGACTATAGTATTTTGTTTAAACCTAAGGAATCCCAGGAATTAGCTCCATTGATTTTACCCGATGCAGACATAGAAACCTTGGATATTTTATATGAAAATAAGGATGCCTTAATTAAATCATTAGCAATTGAAAAAAATACAGCGATGGCTTGGCTGGCTTTTAGCGAAGGGAAACTGTATCAATTGACGCTTATAAATGATGAATACATTTATTCTAGATTATCTTCTTGGTCATACGCAAAATTCAAAGGACTTATTAACTCTAATTATATTGTTGACTTCTCTTTTGATGATACGATAAAAGACAGGGGAACAGTCAGGCAGCTATACCCGGAAGAATATGCGAAACAAGAGAAAGATGTCATCAATATGCTTAGTGACAACACCATCTTTTTACCCAGTGTAACAACAAGCCTTTGTATTGTAAAGGATATGGAACTTTCACGGTATCCACACAATTTATATCTTGATGGACATGGAGAATTAATTGCAAAAAAGATTCCGGTGACAAATGTATTATCTACAGAATGGTTGTTGTCTGTAAGAAGCGAGTACCTTGTAAAACGAAATTATTCAAAATCTATTTGGATACCTACCGATAGCAGTGATTTTGCCATTAGTTACTTATATGGTAACATCGAGGATACAATTAATCAAAACAGCTTTTCAATTTTTCAGTCCGTTAAATTAGATCAGCCTCTTAGTTCAGATATTAATATTGTTTGTTCGCATGGTGGAGAGAACATTTCGGAGGTTCAAGTCGTTTCACAAAAAACGTCAAAGACTGGAGATTTAAATACAATTGTCGGACGTGGGCGAATATTAATATTCTTTGTTTGCTATTCCGGATCAATGAAGGCAGAGTTCTTTCGCAATAATGTTACATCATTGATTAAAACCTTTATCTCAAAAGGATATAGTGCTGTTATAGCCCCCTTCTGGGCTTTAGATGTTACTGTTCCTAAATATTGGCTACCGGAATTTTTAAAATCATTTGAGACAGGTGACACTTTGGATAAAGCGGTATACAAAGCTAACATGAAGGTCAATGAAAAATATCCAACACCAGCTGCTTGGGCTTGCTTGCATCTTTACGGTAATCCGTTGATAAAAAAAGAAATGTAATATACAGGCTTGTGCCCACGATTATTGAGTCAGAATATATGCCACGCTTTTAATTGTATTTGCTTCCAGTTAGTAGCAATTAGTACCCTCGGAATAAAATCAAGCACCGATAATTGTCGAATCAGCTTCAACACAAACGCTTAGCACGCATATCCAAATGCAAATTTTAACGTCAGCTCAAAACATACACTTGTTTCTCTAAAATATTTTGTTTCACATTGAATTTTGTAGCCGAAGTCAACGCAGGTCAAAACAAAAGAATGGTCAGCCTTCACAAAAGCAATAGATGAATCAAAAGCAGAATTTCAAATCACGCCAGCGATTCTATTACTATCAATATGACTGGGTAGCGTGTGAACCAAATTATCAAGAAGTGAAAATTTTTTGATTTCAAAGATTTGGATTTGTATATTAGCTAAACCAAAACATATGAACTACACCCTATATTGATCCTGACCAATTTTATTTAGATAATTAGTTTATGCAGCTTCTACCTTTAAATACTGAGAAAATTCGTAAATTCTTATTCACTCCTACGATCTTTATTACAATTGTTATTTTATTGATTTCAATATTTATATATCTGCTTTATTTCAGGAATACAAAAAACTCTTTCTTAAATTATGCTGACCAAGAATTATATAAGCCACTTAATGAAAACGGTCTCGGTCTTATTGGAAAAATAAATAGGTATTTAGATTCGGCATTAACCGATACTTCTCTTGATGCGAATGTTGACGTATTTGATAAATACAAGAGACTCACTATTACAGTTCCTGTTGATGAATCCGATGCAAGTTTTAAAGACACAAGATTAGTGGGCTTTACACCAAAAACTAAAGAAGAGAGTGATTTTTATTATAACAGCCAATTTCATGAATTAGTCGAGAAACAGCAAAAAGATCTTTCAGAACAATATTTTAAAATTGTTTATAGCGATGACAAAAAACGTATACAAAAGATAACTGTTGATTCGCTTAAGCTTTTTACTTCTATCGGTAATACCGCTTGGAAAGGAACAATTAATTTCAAAGACCCCACAAAGGATTGGGATAGTGATCGAAAGTTTATAGTTTGCGAGAACACAGTTATACCGTTATTTACAGATCATGATGAATCCGCAGGATATAAACAAATCCAGTTATCTAATGTAGATGAGAATGAATTACTAAAACCACAAAATGTTTTGAATGCATATTGGAGTTACTCGCATAAACTTCAAATTTCGATTCCGCGAAAATTATATTTCAGAATTTATCAAACATCCGATTCAATTATTGTTACAACAAATGACACCGCAACAAAAATAATTTTGAATAATAAGCCGTTCGATACAATAGCTTTTTCTAAAGATTTAAAAACAAAAGATTTAATATTTAATCTTCAAAAAAATGGAAACATTGTTTCGGTAATCATTACTTCAAAAAGCCCTTATGAATTAGCAAGTCAAGTCGCAAATGGAGCTTATGCCGGAAACAGGATTAATATTAATAATGATTATTCCGATTTATTCAGTTCGCAAATTATCAATAGTCTCGTTTTACAGCTGAAAGATTCTGATATAAATAAATCATACAGTCTATCTTATGATGCCGTACAAGCAAAATATTATGAAGATATTTTCAAAAATGATCTCATACCTAATATTCAAAATCAATTTGGTGTGGATAGCAATACAAGTTATGAGATTAGTTTAACCCTTGTTGATATTGCTAATGGTGAGATCATAACTGCCCCGTTCTACAGCTCGACTTTCTTAAACAAAAGCCCAAAACAGCTTTTAGCAACTACTAATTTCAATCTTAGGTCTTCATATTATGAGGTAGGTAGCGTATTTAAGCCAATTCTTGCCTGTGCATCCGTTTTAAATTATCCAGTATTGCTTAAGTACAAGTTTAGAGAAAATCATGAGTTTGTCCCGATAGATGTTGACAAGAAAATTTATAATGTCAACGGCTTTAATATAAAATGGAAGGACATGAAAACGCCAACTTCTGTGTTGAATTTTTCAAATTGTGATACACTGAACCGTTTTTCAGCCTTAAGTCATTTTTTAGCAGTGAGCCATGATTGTTATCCCATCGGAATGGTGATGAATACATTTGTTGATGCAAGTGATAATGATGCTTTTAGTGAATTAACGCATCATAATATTCCTGATAATTTAGAGAACGTTATTCGATCAGATTCTAAAGTTTTTTATTATGATAGTTCTGGAAAAAAACTTTACATAAAAAATATTCAAAGCAGCAATTTATGCAAGATTCTTCAATACGTTTTTGGGTTACCTGTTGTTATTCAAAAGGATGACAACAATTATTTCCCAGGTATAAACTACATACATCCTTATCAATTGTTGCCGGAACCTTCCTCTTTATTTAGTATGGATGCAGACCAAATAAATGAAAAACAAGAGTTTTCTTTTGAGGGAGATTTAAGAACATGGATGTGGGGACAAGGGGAATTGGACTTAAGCCTTTATAACCTTTCACAAGCCTACGCGAGGTTAATTTCAAAGAAGGACATCTCGTTGAATTATATGATGCATACCTCGGTGAATAGTTCTTTTTTTACAGACGCAGATTTAAAAGATCTTTTAGACTTGGATGCGGATAACGGAGATTCTAAAACAAATGCTTGGGATAATTTCTTAGCAGCATGGGAAGATGCTCAGAACTACCCGCGACCAACTTTCCAGCAAAGTAAAGACGACTTTGAAACCGCAAGAGCCTACTTTCCAGCAAATTTGCAGGGGGATGCATTAACCGTGTTGTTTAAAACAGGAACACCTGCAAATACGGTTAACGCCTTAAGTATTTTAAAGGAAGATACATCCAAAAATGTAAAGAAAGATATAATACAGATAGGTAAACATGATGCCGGCTTTATTATGTGTATCAAAAATAGTTTACATCCACGAGGAATTGTAATGGCAGTGCATTTCAGCAGGCGTAAACTTATACATAATAAGACTGAAGGAAATAATTTCATAATGACTGAACAAAAGTTTCAGGGGAGCGATTTAATGCAAAAATTTCTTACTCAAGATGTAATAAAAAATATTGTTCGTTTTAATGAAAAAAGGTTTTAACCGTGGTTGGCAATATGTCTTTATATCCTAAATATAAAAACTGGAGTAAGCTTAAAAAGTTTTGCGTATGGTTTATAGTTGTAGCTATAATATCGCCACTGCTTTTGGTTTTATTCACAGTCAAGGACATGTATATCATTTCAGTTTTTAAAATAAACGTAAACCCAAATACAACTTTTACCGTCGGAAAGCAGGAGGACATTTATTTTCCTGCATTAGATTCTAATACGTTATCAGTTTACTATGACAATGAAGCAAAACCAGTATCATGGCGCTTAAATAAAGTTGAATATTTAAAAATTAATGACTGTACTCTAAACGAATTTAAAATTGATGAAAATCATACGATCAGCTTTCAACAACAGAACGGCGAAGACACACTTGATTTTTCTTTTATAAAAAATCTCTTTGCTAACAAAGATTTTCAGTACATAAGTTGCAGGGACTATTTCTATCGGAAGCACTTTATTGACACTTTCACACAATCTTTAAAAAGTATTATAGTAAGGAAGAAAGAAAATAATGATAGCATTTTTTTAATTCTTTTAGATAGCGTTCCTGTTATTGTCAATAATAAAAATGTCTATCCGACCATATCAGGTACTTTTTTAGAAAATATGCCAATCAATAAGTTTACTTTCTTTAAAACTATACGAACTCAGTTTTATGATACAATCCAAAAGAATGATTATTGGCTATCACTTGACAGCTCCTTTACAGCAAGAACAACGGTAAAAGAAAAGTTTACATCGTGGGGTGCTTCTTCCCTTTATTTTGAACAAGGCAGTGTTGCATTCGATAAGCCTGTCATTAACGGAATATTTTTGAAAGATACTGTAAAGACAGGCAACAGCATAATAAACATTAAGCAACTTAACCAAGCAAATTTTTTAAATTCTGATTTTTTTGTTCCAAGTTTTTCAAAGGAGAAAATTGAATTGGGACAAGTTAAAAATGAAAACATTGTATTAAATAATTCATCGCCTGAAAATGCAGACACAAAACTGAATAAGTACTCCGCTGGTAGTGTGGTGTTTTACATAATAGCTGCAAATTCCTTGTCGCTATTTATGCTTGCACTCTACTTCCTTTTTTTTAACGGTGCGCTTATTAACAAGAACAGCACGTTCTTTAAATGGTTTAGTATATATGACAATACAGAAGGCTATAGTGAAACCAAAGGTTTTGCATACCTTATTTATATGATTTTCGGAGTGCTGTTTTTTTTGGGTTGCATGAGGTGTTATATAGGATTTCATCTTAATTATACGAGTCCCTACTATTATCAATATTTTGAGAGTAGTGCAATTATTAGCCTTTTAGTCACTTGTGCAGTGAGCTTATTTATTTTTAGTATAACTTTTTTAAATCAAAAAAATATTAAGAACGATAAGAGCACACGGCTATTTATTTTTACTTTTTGTGGTGTGCCTTTATTAGTTGCAACTTTTGCGGCAATCATTTATTTTAAATATTGTTTTATTCCGGTTGAACCTCTTAGGTTATCAAATATTTTTATTCTTAACGGAGAGAACTTTGAACCGATTACAAACAACCGGCAAATTGGAGCAATAATAGACCTTGTTCTCGTTATTCTGTTTATTGACGTAATAACATTTGTATTCAAAAATCACAAATTCATTAAATCTTCACCGGTTGGTTTTTTTACTTTGCTGTTAGGGTTTTATTTAATTATTCCTTCTCTATACACTAATAGCACATGGGTTTTATCCACACTGTTGCTATTGTATGGTATTTCTAATTTGGCAAAACATTTTATAATACATGTGCAACAAAAAAAATCGATTGCACAATTTTTATTTGCGCTTACAATTGCTGCGCCTCTTATAATGGCTTGGTTTGGTGTAATCACTTGGAAAACCTCGTTAATTTTAATAGGAGTTATATTAGCGTTACTCGTTCTTAAAATTGCAGGGGAAAAAACTGTTTTTGTAAGTAATAAAAAGTTTGACCATTCAAGAATTTCCGCATTTGCACCAAAAGATATGAAAGAATGGTTTTTCATATTGAAGTTTAGAAATTGGTGGTGGTATGTTATTTATAATATAGTAAGCAGTTTTTACAGAGTGCTTCCTTTGTTTCTAATGGGTTTTGGCATATTAATACTGGTTCCGGTTTTTATTAAAGGCGATTCAGGATATTTAATTAATATTCTTGTTCCATTTTTAGCTTTATTCATCATCATTTCTTTTCTATATGCTTTTAATTACCAAACAAGTTTAAGCGTCGATCACAAGCGATTTGAGTTTCATTGGCATACACTGAAAAAATTTAATATCACGAAAGCTATTATCATGATCGTGGTATTCATAGTGTTATCTATGTACATGTATTCTTTCATAGCCAATATTCAATATAACCCTAACGACAGATTTGAGTCAAGAATCACAGCGTTTTACAGTTTTAATAAAGTGCGGGAAAATGGTAATACAACCGCCGAAGGTCAAGCGCAATTTTTTGCTGTTTTGGGAAAAAATGTAGAAAGTAAAGAGGATTTCAATAAATACGCTTTCAGCAGTATTTTAAGTCAGCCTGGCACAGGTGTTATGCGTAACGATTTGAGCTATCCAGGAACAGTAATTTCAAAAATAAGCAAACCTATAGCTATGCTATTTAATCTTGCTTATCTCGCAGTTTTATGGTTGTTGTTTTTATGGGTAATTAAACTTTCTGTAGCACCTAATCGATTTTATGAAATGGATCGCCATACGCCATTAAAACCTGTATTAACAATTTCCGGTATCGTACGAATTATTGCAGCAAGCATTATTTTAGGAAATGCTACATGGCTTTTACTGTCTTATTATGACATCGTTCCTTTTACCGGAAGGCTAATGTATGGTATGGGGCAAGACAGTGTCGGCGAAGCGCTTGATACAATTATTTTATTTTCTATTTTGCTTATAACTGACCAACATGGGAGAAAATAATTACCTGAAATGTATAAACATCGCTTTAGTTGGCGATCCGGGAAGTGGTAAAACTTTCATAATGGAATCTCTTGCCAGATTCTTCTATGAAAATTATAATCCAATTATTTCAAACAGATATAGATTAATAAAGTTGAGTGATAACGGTATTGGTTTTACAATTAAAAATCGTAAAATAAAAATCCAAGATCAATGGATTAACAATTCACCATATATGGTTAGCCCTTCGAGCTTGTGTGGGGATGTAGAATCTAAAATACACAATCCTCCTACTAATCAAACACAGCTGAGTACCAGTGGAATTCCCGAGGTTTATGCTTCTGTGATTATGGATGGAAAAAAAGAAAGCTTTTTTATAACTTTTTACAATATTCCCGGAGAAGCTTTTAATCCATTTTTTGAACGACTTCATCAAGACCTTCCTCCAACAACTACTCCGTTTACAATTATTTGCAAAAAGCATGTACATATAACAGATACATATTGGGAACATAACCCTGTAGAATCAAATTTCGAATCTTGGGATGCTTTTGAGAATGAAGTAAGTAAGATTTTAAGGGATCATCAGTTAATTAGAGATCAAAATTTTAATACTAAGATGAATAATCTAAAACGATTTTTCCTATCATTTCTTTACTGCTGTTATGCGACGGACTTAATATATTGTCGTTCGGGCAACTCCAACGACACACGACAATTATCTCCTGCTGATATAGCACAAATGAAAAACTTCGGAGATAAAAATTATTATAGAGTAATAACAAAAATTGATGAATATTTAAATAGTGAGCTGCCCAATCTTCGACACTTTGAGCATTTTGAAGAGTTTTATTCTAATATGATAAAGGATTTTCAAAACAGTACATTAGGGAATGCACAAGTGTTGGATACAAGTAGGATTAATCAGTTAAGCACACTTTTAGAAGAGGCGCATGGTGGAGACATGTTTTCAGAAAATGCCAATTACTTAGACTTCGTCGCGTCTTGCTGTTTATATTACGATGAAAAAAGAGGCAGCAGATTTATTCCTTTAGAAACAGGCAGGTGGAATAGAGAAAGAAATTCGAAGCGAAGAAGTATAGGTGTTAGAGAATTACTTTCAACCATTCTTTATAATAACGACATCCCAATTGATGACCTTGGAAATTTGAAAATTACGGACGAACTTCTAAAACATCTTTATTACAAGGCAAAAACTTTTTAGTGGAGCATTCCTATAAAATATTGGGTTCGTATGATAACCAAGCAGGGTTGGTGGATTTGCAGTATAGCTTAAATACTCTTAGAAGTGAATTATACGAGCTTATTCAACAACTGCAAAATTTTTTCGTGCCTGCAGGTTTAAAACAGTTTGAGGGTGAACAAGTTTGCCTTCTTAAGATGTATGACACATATGTTCTCATTCGCTTTCAAGATCGGTTTACAACTCCGTCAGCAAGCAGAGAATATCATAGGATTGAAATTCATTTTTTACCAGAAGACAAATTCAAATCTTGGCAACATGTAGGAGAGTTCATTAAGCTAAATCCATTAAAACAAATAGCTGTTGGGGAATCAATAGAATTTGTTTATCCGCGATTCAAAAAGAATAGTAATTCTGAATATGATTTTGAATTGGTAAAAAAAATTTATCAAGCTGTAATTTGTAACAAAACATTCTTAACAACAACTTACGATTTGCAATTTGACAGTTTATTGCAATTGCTTGACAGCAATAATGTTTTTCATGAATTATTTATTTCAGCTTATAACGTTAATGAGGACAACTTTAGAGCTTTTTCCAACACGAACTTGTGTGTCTATGCTTCTCATGTAGAGAAAACTAACGATCCAAATACTTTGATATTGGAAGTTATAAACAAACTTGCAACGCGTCTAAACACCGAACATATTTCCTCATTAAAAAATCATCGAGAATATTACAAAAGGGCTGCCTGGTTACTTCAGTTTGAATACTGCAATGAAGCTTTGGAGAACCTAATACACTATGCTAAAACAGAATCTAAAAATAAAATAGATCGGGTTTTTGACCTATGCAACAGTTTGTTTGAAGAGGCTTCGTTTCTCTTTGAAGACAATTTCAAAGAGCGGCTTGCATCACTAGCACCATACTATTATAAAACGCATAAGCATTTACTTGAAAAAGTCTTGCAATTCGATAGAAAAAGTCTTTCTCATATTCCTGTTGAAACGCTTGCAAAACACATGGTTGATGACAACAGCATTCAAAAGGCATTTTCTGAATACTTGTTCTTAAAAAGAGTTAATCAAGAAGCATTTAATACAGCAGTGCTTGAGATTGCTTGGAAAAATGAAAAGATCACGGAAAATAAAGATGAAATCTTTGATTTGATTTTAAAAGATCATAGACGTTGGATGATACTAAATCATTTAAGCAATCTGTCGGAAGCTCAAGTCATTACTGCCTTTTCTCAAATCAAGGATGAAGATTTTGAAATTATTAAACCAACATTAGAAACTGTAAATGATATTGAACATTTAAATCTTACTGCTAAAGAGGGGGAAGACAATAAGATTTCATATTTAAGGAATAAGATACTTGCTTCTGCTAAATATCCATTTAGCAAACTCTATGCATTTAATCAATTCAATAATGACAAATTAAGTGACATCGTTTTTGAAAAAAATCCAGCGGAGATAGAATTTAAAAAAGGAGAGATTAAATCTTATATGCAGTTATTTAAAAATGCTGGCAGAGAAAAGCAACTCTTTGAACGATCAAAAACTTTAGGCACATTAAAATTTTCAGATAGGTGCCTATTAAATAAATTGAAAATTCAATCAATTAAAAGTGATTATCCGATTATAAGGGAGCGCTTGAAAAAGCATCAAATGGTCTTTTGGACATTAATCGCCCTTCTCATTATTTCGATAAGTATACTTTATGTAAATTATAAACAAAAACATTATCTCGCCAATCAAAACAAACAATTAAATAACAAACAGCAAACGCTTAAAAAAAGGCTTGACAGTATTAATGCAAATTACGTTCGTGATACATTTTTGTTGAGAGATAGTTTGAGAAAAATTAAGACAAAGTGATATTTGAATTACGGTAAAACTTACTAATTAAAGGTAATAAGCTGTTCGTCATTTCAGCGTCAGCAAAAAGATATGCCAAACCATTGCAGCAAAAAGCAAGATATTTATTTGTCTCTTTTATGGTTTGCTTTTAGCTGCAATGCCTTTCAGGTGCTTCGCAGTTTATCATACTTTATTGCGTTCCGCTTCATTCCTCACGGCAGCTACTGTGTCCTTCATGCCGCTTTGTTCATTTCGTCCTCGTTACACTTCATTACACCTCGTTCGTAGCTATATAATTGCTTCAAGGCATGGCATCCCGCAGCTATGCTCATAGCTAAGTAATGCGGGAATGCACATTCCTTTCGCAAGCCACCGCTACAATACGCACTGGGTTCCATTCCGCTACACTACGTCCTACATTCACTCCAGTCGCATTCAGTCCACTCGCTGCCCATATTTGTGCTCGCCTTGCATGCCTGCCATAGCTTCGGGTTTGTCATGGTTTTTTTCCATCGCATATGGCTTCATGAAAACAAAAACACACGCCAAACCCTTGCGTAATACGTTGCTGTCTATCGCCATGATATGGCTTTTTATCCAGCACTGATGGCAGGCACTCGCAGCCAATTTCGTTCGTACCTCTCTTCATTGGCTTTGTCGGCGAAGCCGGCTTAGCTACTGTGCCGTCAAGTGTGCGGCACGGGCTGAGCTTCTTTTAGCCGCAGGCGCTATTACCTTTGTACTTCCTTTACATAACTTATATAAATTGCTTTTGTGAAAATTATTGCCTCAACAATTAAAACATCAAAATCTGACGGTTATACAATTTCCGAAACTATAACAACAAAAAAGGAAGAACATGAAATATCCTCAACGTATTTGAAGCATTCGTTGATGAACCCAACAGATGATAGGAAATTCCTAATTAAAGACACAATAAAAAGGATTATTACTTTAACTGAAGGAATAACAAATTTTTGGAAAAGTGCAGATGGTTGGGCACCTATGGAAGCAGCAAACTTATTATCTAAGTCAAGATTAGATTGGCAAGCTTCGCTTGCACGTCAATTAAATTTATTTGCAGATGAAACGAACAACGAAAGCGGTTTATTGATTTTAGCTTGGGCAACATTAGGAAGTTTGATTGAGGGCGTGTTAAAAATATATTTGTCTGTTTATTACAAGGTTTATCAATCCCAAAACTTGACTAATGAATTCAAGTCATTTAAAGATAAAAAAGGGAACACGCTATCTCCCGACGAACTCATGCTTGAAAAGCTGCGTCTTTTTTTTATTAGCCATGTATTACCTGTAAATGCAAAAGAAATATGGAGTAATCAGGGCGAAATAAATTGGTTGGATTGGATTTCAAAAATTCAGTATCGTCGAAATGCAATTCATGCTTTTAAAAATCGTGATCTTGGAAATATTGATGAGTTTCATTGCGACTTGCAAAACTATTTAATCTTTCTACGCAAAGTAAATCAAGCACTGCCTTATCCAGGCAATATGTACACCCCCATTGAAGATGTTTCAGATAATAACTGTGAAGTTGTTAGTGTTAAGATTGATGAACGCGAAGTGAAAGGGGTTATCAGATATGGCAAGCTAAATTGTACTTCAAAAGAAAACGGTGAATTTTTGAAAACGCTATTAAAGTTTTCCGGAGAAGTGATAATAGTTGATTCATTAATTTTACAATCTTTGAGTGAGATTGATTAATTACATTATTCTTAAAAAATTTCAGCAAAGTTAGGCGGCTACCAAACAACTATTAATTGCCTGCAAAGAAATTCCGCCATAAACACAAACCCACACACAAAACATTCATTTATTGCGTTGCTTCTTTGCAGTCAGCCACGCCGCCTGTATCAATGCTTTCTTTTTCTTTTTTTAGGTTTTTCTTTTTCTTTTAAAAGTATTAATGATGGCATTAGGAGGAAGCGATTATTCATCTGCATTCGTTGATTACTTCAAAAAACTGAAAAGGTGATAAACACATTTATTGTTTTAATAATTACACCTTTTGCCATGTATTTTTTTATTAGCAAAGTTAGCTTCGGCAGCAAGCGCACAAGGCTACCAAAAGATTTCCGGCATAAACACAAAGCCTATACACAGAGCCATCTTTTATTCCGTTTCCTTTTGGCTTTTCCCTGCCTTCGCTGGTGAGATGCATAATAAAAATCACAATTATGCAAAAGCAGCTTCGCATCATTACAAGTCGTCATTTATCAGTTTGCCCTTTCAGTAGTTCAAATTTTCAGGTTCCGGTTATTCCTCGCATAGCATTTAGTAGGCATCTCCGCAGGTTACCTGTTCATTTTCGCCCTTTGCCTGGTGTTTTCGTATATCATCTTTCTTCAGGCTGGTTTGTTTGGTGTTATCCTTCAGGTCGTCGCCAGCTTTCCGCATTGCCCTTTTAAGGGCTTTGCTTTTTAATTTAACTTCTACTTATTTCGACCATAAGCCTACCATAAGGCATATATAAAAGCACCATGAAGCACCTGCTATTAAAAATCAATAAAGTTAAAGCATAAAAAAGCCCTGCAAGAATGCAAGGCTGTTAATGATCGTAATATTTAACGCTTAGAAAATATTTGCAACTTTTAAAGCATTACCTGAATTAAACAGATAATAATTAGGTCCCACTTGCTGGAAAAATTCAATGCCGATACAAAACAATACACTTGCATCAGCAGATATAGTTGGTGAACCCGGAAGAGTAGCGGTAACAACTGTAGAAGTTGCAATGTCAGTACTCAAATCAAGATACCCTGAATATGCAACATTTGAAAGCTCATTGTTAACTGCATCAATTGGCTCATAAGTTCCAGTTTGATCGTTGTAAGCAAAATCAGAAACGCATGCTAATGCAACTATCAAACGGAAGTGCGTTGCACCTGCAGGAGCATTTATAAGATTCAAAGGATTAAAAGCAGGAACTGTAAGAGTTGCACTGTCACGTTGAGCTGTATTGCTCAATGTATAAGGTGCAGTAAAAACACCTTCAAGGCTCACGTTTTTATCAAATGCAAAACAGGTTAAGTATTGTCTTTCCTGAGAAATCAAAATAGCACGATAACCTCTTGCTTCAGTTTGGTCTTCCAAATTAATTTTCTTCAAAACGCCTGTGAGCCTTCCAGTCATTTGCGGATCGCTCATTTGCTTAATCACCTGGCTTAATCCAACGCGTATGGATTTGCCGGCTGTAGCACAACCGCCAAATTCATTCATGTTTTCACGAGTTCTTTCAAATTCAGGAGCAGATAAAATCTGATCGCCTGAAGGTCCGCCGATCATGCCGGCATAGTCGCCAGTCAAGCCTTTAATTTTAAAATGTCTAACGCCACCCATGGTGCCGTTATATTTTACTAAGCCAACTTGCTTTGCCATTTTTATTAAATTTAATGAGTTTGAAAATCGAGTTTTTCTTTTTCAAAATTACAATGCAACATCTCGAAGTATAGTATAATAAGTGAAGTAGAATAATGCAAATCAACGCATAGAAACATCTCACATACAAGCAATTTGTCTATTACTAAAAATTGTTGATGAAGATGGTTTGTTTTATTGCTGATTACTTAAAAAAAGGGCGCAAACCGTTTATAAATTAATCTTTGCAAAGCATTAAAGAGATATTGAAAAGCCAATTACCTTTACGAGAGCAGACCGGCGAGATGGATATAAAAGTTTTCATTTTTTTTACTTCGTAAACATTTTGTTCTTGTTTTGTTTTATTTAATTTTCCGTGTTGCCCGCTTGTTGCCCAATCGCTGAAAAGCCTTTGTACATTGTATCCGTTACTTTTTGTATTGGAAAATAGGCGGGCTACTTCAATTGATTATATTTTACTTCACTTTACTAAGGCCTCTGCAGCGCAGGAATACGTTGCAAAGCTATTTCAACTCAACAATTATTGGTTTAATTCCGTCCCACACCAAGTGTTGAATATTTCCATTATCCTGCCGCACAGTTATGTGGTATTGCTTATTTTTTCTTTCTACATCAATATCAAAATTGTCCTGCAATGCCCGTATATGTTTTAGCGCCATCTTTTGCCAGCCCACGGGCAAAAAGGGCTGCAATTGAAATTGATTAAAACCGGTAATGTTTATCCCGAACAACCCTTCCGTTATAACGCGGCAATATAAACCGCTTTCAGCAGCAAGGTGCCGTTGGTTGCCTTCGGGCCAGGCTTCTATGGCATAGGGCACATGTTCGCCAAGCAATCTCTTATGGGAATATTCCTGCAGGTATTTAGTTGCGCTATCGGTAGCGCCTGCATAAAATGTGCCACGCAAAGCATAGAGCAAAGCGCGGTCCCAGTAGGTTTTTGAACCGGCTTCTGTAAGCATGCCATCCTTTGTCCACAAATAAGGAGAATATAATGCCTTTAAAGTTCCTTCCTTACGTTCAAAAATACCCATCGTTAACGGAATGCCTATCCATGAACGCAGCTTATCATTGCCATCATAATACCTGTATGTTTTATATCCCTGGACAGTGGCGCCAAAGTATTTTTCAATATTGTTTCTTAGCTCAGCAGCTTCCTGCAATAATTTTTTTCCTGTGACAGGGTCTTTTAATGCATCAGCTAAACCGGCAGCGCTCACTAATGCGCCATAAGCCAGGCTGTTAGTGGACAGGTTAATTTTCCCGGCAGGAAAACGGCCTTCCAGTTCATCGGCATCAGATTGGATAACACCTTCACTTGTTTTCTTTCTTCTTAAATATTCCAGGCACCAGTCAATAAGCGGCCATAGTTGTTTGGCTTCATCCCTGTCAGCATAAGCCAAAGCAAACCTCGATGCACCATAGGCAATCATTGCCTGGTCACCCCTGTCTCCCGCCCCGTTCCATATATCTGTTCCTTCTGCTATAATTGAACTTGGTATAGGCTTGTACCCGTCGTTCATATATTTTGCAAAAAGCCTGAAACTATTCATAGCAGATTCATTGCCTTCTGCATTACCTAAAAAAGGGAAAAAAGGGTTGGTATATTCAGCCTGGTCGTTAGCCCAAATGGCTGCATAATAAGAACCGCCGCCGGGACCGTGCATCAGGCCATTCTTTGTATCATAAATGCTTTCTGTTACCCGCAGCTTGGCAAAATCAAACATGTTATTGATTATCTTATCAGGCGTTTCCAACACAAGATTTTGTGCTATGTTATCAATAAGCTCTCTGCGTTTCCTGTATTCATATAACGGCGAATAAGTATAAGGCTGGTCACACAATTTGCGGCCTGAATATACAGTTGCATAGTTAAGATCATCACCAGGCTTTAATTCAAAATCTCCTGCACCATAGGTAACTGTTTCCAAAATATAACTTCCGTAAACACCTTTATCAACCTTTGTGGTATCTGTTGTATGATGGTTGGGAATATTTATTTTGACAGACACCGCACTGTTATTTATAATACGTCGTTCATCAATAATTGCTGCTTTTTCCGTGGAAGGAAATATATGATGCGTTATTATAACATTTGCGGCACAGCCTGATGTAATATTCAGCATGCCATTAAGATTAAATGAAATCACTGTTTCATTTACAGGCTCATTATTTATGTATAAAAACGAATCGTTCTTTTCGTTTATATTCCAGTGAAGGCTTGCATGTGTATCATTTGGAACAGTGCGAAGCATCGGGAAGATGAGCTGTTTATTTACAACAAGTCTCTGGCCATCCGTTGTACCATATTTAATAATAGCCGACACCTGTTTGCCACTCATTTCAATATGGTCTGTATGTGGCGTATCATTTATATTAACCTTCCATTCAATAACATCTTTCCCTGCAATATTCCATCGCAACTCCTGGCTTTCGCCTGCTGTTGCTAAACACCAACAGCATAATAACATCGAAATTCTTGTCATTTCTTAAATTATTTATTAAGATTAATTTCAGTGATTGTCTCCTCTGCTTATATTCCGGCTACAAAAAAAATTATAACCGGAAACTCAAAACTTATAATCACAGAGATACATTATTTCGATAAGAAATAATCAGGATAGTATGATATAACTGCATCTACTACCATTTGCTTTAAATGATTAATTTCTTCCCACGCTGATTATTATAACAAAGATCACCCGCCAGACCCAAGTTTATGGCGACAGAGCGAATGCAACGACTTTAACCAACAAGTGGAAATACTACTGAATTCTTTGAGAGAACAGTTGGGTTCTGACTTTGAAATCGCAGATAAGCAGAAAAGATATTCGGAGGACGAAGATTTAGAAGAGTATCTGAAGGATAGAAAAACCCTCAGGCGACCAAGCTAAACTGCCTACAACAGTTTGTTTATAAATTGGGTTGGACATTAAATATTCAGCTTTAAATCACTTTTGTTTTTGTGGTTAATTGAAACGGAAGTATTCAAATGCCACAACTTCATAAATACTTAAGCGTAATGATACCCATTAACACCCTACAAATTTGATAGAGTGGAAAAATGAGAATAAAAAACAAAGCTTGTTGAACATCTGCGCATACATCTTTAAAAAGGGGATGAAGACGAAGGTAAATCAGGCTTCTTATAGGTAATTGCCGGAATCAATATATGTTGCAATTTTTCTTCCGCACGAAGTAATTCATCATGCATGGATAGCAATAATGTTTGCGACAATTTTTTGTAGTATTCAATTCCAGCAAATAAATTTTTTTTAAATGCGCTGAAATATTTTTCCTGTTTCACATCGAGGTTCAGATCTTTCAGAGCCTTCTTTAAATAATCAATATATAGATTTAATTCATTAATAAACATATGAGGCCGGGGTAATGAATTAAGAATATCTTTTTTACCATAAATATGATCTACCATATCTTTCAGGGAAAAAACCCCGGAGAAATACGCAAGGTTAGGGCCGGGGCATATCGTTACTGCCTTCAGCCGGTGAACATCCGGGATATTTTTCTTCAACAAAACAGGCGCGGTCAGGCCTTCACAAAGGCAATCTTTAGCGATAATTTTATTGTATTCCGCATCGTATAATCCGGTTGGTAAATGTTGTGCTTGCAGCTGCTTTATTTTCATATGCTGATACTGCCGGGATGCAGTACAAATAGGTTCCTCTGTAAACTCCGTGTTTGACACAAGAAATTTCTTATAGCAGGGGCTTCCGGGCCGTCCTTTTTTAGCCCGTTCAACTCTCTGCTGTTCCGCAGTGCTCTTTCTGAAATTATTAAAGGGTACTCCTAAAGGAGATGCATCACTTAGGTAGTAATCTCCGGGATCTGCGGTAGCCAACTGCTGCAACGTTGACTGATCTACATTCGTGGCCTCCGGTACAAGCAAAAAAGGGCTTCCCCAACCGGTGCGGCTGACACGGTAATAATCCAACAATAAATTCTGTTCACTTTCCGTACCTATACCCCCTTGTACAGCTATTTTCAGTTGCGGAATGTTATTAAAAGCGGGTATGTTTTTACGGTTTTGCGCTTCCCGGCATAATTGATATAACTCCCGTGCTAAGTCCGGATACTTGTTTTTAAACTCTTCTAATATCGGCCCCAGGAGCAAGCCGTCCGTAGCAAAGGCATGTCCCCCACAGTTCAGCCCGGACTCGATCCTGAATTCAGATACCCATACCCCTTTCTTCGCCAGAATTTTTCCCTGCACCAAAGCAGATCGATAATCGCTTACCTTAATAATCACCTTTTTTTTGAGTTGTCCCTCTTCATCCGGGAAAAAATCCGGAAAATTCTCTATATAGGTATACAGGCGTGGATTATAGCCGGCGGATAATATTACAGATGAGGTCAATTTACTGTTAGCAAATCCTCTTAAAGCAGATAGTGCATCAGAATATTCTGAAGGAAGGGATTGTCCGGTTTTATCTTTGTTCACCTTGTCAACTTTTACCATAATGTTGACATCTATATCACCGGGTGTTACGGCATCACGCAGCTCCTGCTCAAGCTTTTCCCTATGCTTGCCCGGGGATAGCGCTTTCAATTCCTGGAACTGCGACTTTAATTCGGAATTTCCCGGTAACAATTCAAAATACTTGGTAAGGTCATTCTCCTCTGTTAGTGGTAACCCTCGCAAATAAACCATTTGAGCTGCCACTATATACTGTACAGTGTCCAGGTATTCTGTGATTCTCCTGGCTCTGCTATCTTCAGAATATTTATCAATATACATATAGGGCATTTGCAGCTTGGAGCAATGAAATTGCCGCATCTGTTCCAGCAGTTCGTCATCCATAATAGATACAACGGATGATATACCAAAGCGTGCCACCTTTATTGGTGTATCTACAGAATATCCCAGTCCCAATACAGGAATATGGAATGTATGAAGTTCGGGCATAATAATATTGAAATGCTGAATAAGTCAGCAAAAGGCAAAGGTGTAGCTATTCGAAGATTAAAATCTATGATTAAGATCATTCTTGAATACGATACATGACCATAGTTATAGCAAAACCAGGATTTTCAAAGAATTTTGTAGCTATAACTAATTAAGAAGGAAAGTAAATAATTTGTTTGCAGACAAAAGCTATGAAATAATGCAAAGTGAGATAACAGAATTTATCTGTGCGCAAAGAATTGCTACAATATTTTATGTCAATAACGGATTACCGTACTGTTTTAACTGCATGTATGCCTACATACCAGATTATTTTTAACCAAATGGAATAAGTGCCTGTTTCCATATATCAATGGCGCCCGCCATTTCTTTTTCATTTAAAGAGCAATAACCTATGCGTATAAAATTATCTGGACTGGAAGTATTGGGTTGAAAAAAATAATTTTGCCCATCACTGATTTTTAATCCCAACCTTCCTGCATTTTCAGCAACTGCCCTGGCACTAATATTCTTTCTGTAGGTTGCCCAGATCGCCAGTCCACCACTTGGCCGATCAAACATTAAATATGCCCCCAGCTCTTCCCGGAGCAAGCGGCAGGTATTTTCCAATCGCTCCTGATAAACCTTGTATGATTTTTTCATGTGCCGGGAAATATCACCTGTACCTAAAAGTTCAGCAATTGCTTCTTCCAGTAACTGCTCTCCCTGCCGGTCTATTAATTTACGAATGGCCGCAGCTTCGTTTATTACTACTTCCGGAGCCACCATGAACCCGATCCGGATGCCGGGTGCGATACTTTTGCAAAAGGAACCAACATAAATAATATGTCCGCCGGTATCCAGGCTTGACAGCGGTAAAAGCGGATCGCTTGTAAAGTGATAATCAAAATCATAATCGTCTTCAAGCAGCGCAAATCTGTATTTGCGGGCCAGGCTCATAAGCCGCATACGCCGCTCCGCGCTCAGGGTAACGGTGGTGGGCCGGTGGTGATGTGGGATAATATAGATCAACTTTGGCACTCTTTTTTTACACAACTGCTCAATGCGGTCTATATCCATTCCGTCTTTATCTACCGGGATAAATACAAGGTTAGCACCTGCCAGCTTAAAGGCCTGATTGGCATCGAGATAACCTGGTTCGGGTACAAATACTGTATCGCCAGGACGGATTAGCAGATGTG
>JAEWJV010000336.1 GCA_023386395.1 Bacteroidota bacterium | reverse complement strand
GCCATGATGTGCATACCACCTGTTTGCTTGGTGCCACAAAAATCTTAAGTGATTTGCGCAGTGAATGGCAGGGCACCGTTAAACTTATTTTCCAGCCGGGCGAAGAAAAAAATCCAGGCGGCGCCAGCATCATGATTAAAGAAGGTGTGCTGGAAAACCCAAAGCCTCAGGCTATTCTTGCCATGCATGTACATCCCGGTTTGCCCATTGGCAAACTAAGTTTTCGGGGTGGTTTAATTATGGCAAGCGCCGATGAAATTTATATAACCATAAAAGGAAAGGGCGGTCATGCTGCGTCACCGCATTTAACTGCCGATACAATTTTAATCGCATCACAGGTGGTGGTGAGTTTGCAGCAGATCGTAAGCCGTAATGCCAACCCGTTTACGCCATCCGTTTTATCAATCTGCAGTTTTAACGGCGGCTTTACCACCAATGTTATTCCTTCAGAAGTAAAGCTGATGGGCACTTTCAGAACTATGGATGAAACATGGCGTTACAAAGCGCATGAACTTATAAAAAAGCAGGTAACAGAAATTGCGACAGCTATGGGCGCTGAAGCAGATGTGCTGGTTGATGTGGGTTACCCGGCTGTTTACAGCAATGAGATCATTACAGAAAAAGCAAGCCATCTTGCCAAAGAATATTTTGGCGCTGACAATATTGAAGAAACAGAAATACGCATGGGCGCTGAGGATTTTGGCTTTTATGCGCAGAAAATCCCTGCCTGCTTTTACAGGGTTGGCGTACGCAATGAAGCAGAAGGCATTGTGCACAATGTGCACACGCCAAAATTTAATGTAGATGAAGAAGCGCTGCAAAACGGCGCCGGTATAATGGCATGGTTCGGCATGAATTTGCAGCCTTAGTTCAATTAGCTTTGTTTTGCGGTACAATTTTTATATTCATTATCTTAACTGATAATATATGATAGGACGTCTTCTCAGCCACATAGGAAAATATCTTTTAATGTTACGGGGCATGTTTACCAGGCCCGAAAACTTTAAAATGTATTGGAAAGAATTTATGCACCAGTCTGCTGAAATAGGCATAGGCTCTTTACCCATCGTGGCCATTATTTCCGTATTTCTTGGCGCTGTAACCACGGTGCAAACAGCCTATCAGTTGGTAAGCCCGTTAATTCCAAAAGCAACTATTTCTCAAATTACGAGGGATACAATTATACTTGAACTTTCACCCACATTAGTGTGTATTGTATTAGCCGGTGTTGTAGGCAGCAAGATTGCAAGCGAATTAGGTAATATGCGTGTAAGCGAGCAAATAGATGCGCTGGAAATTATGGGTATTAATACACGCAATTATCTTGTCTTTCCAAAAGTGTTGGGAGCATTATTGGTTATCCCGGCATTAATTATTATTTCTATGACGCTGGCCATTTGGGGTGGCCGTATTGGCGGCAGCCTCTCCGGTATTCTTTCAACAGATACATACGATATAGGATTAAGGCAAAGCCTTAATCTTAAAAATATTCCTTTCGCTATGGCCAAGGCTTACACATTTGCCTTCATTATAAGTACCATTGGCGCTTATTATGGTTACTATGTAAAAGGCGGCTCTTTTGAAATTGGCCGGGCCAGTACCACCGCCGTAATTGTAAGTTGTATTTTAATTCTGCTTGCAGATTACCTGCTGGCTGCCCTGCTGCTTTAATGCAGTATCAATCTTTTCTGTTAAAAAAATACGTGTAATCAATAACGTTTGCAATGTTTCAAATTGCCATCATCAAAAAAATTAATTTTTTGAATTTTAATAATCAATCGGTTTATATTTGCAGCCATGAATAATCTTTCTTCAATGTGTTGTTGTATGTGTAACATATCTTTTCGGAGAAGGATTATGCTATTGTAATAACGAACAAATAGATTGATAATATAAAAGCCTTCTCTCAACAGGGAAGGCTTTTTCTTTTTACAACAATTAATAAAATGGAAAAACATAGTTATGACAGAAGAACAAATAGCCGACAGGATTAAGATTTATAAACAGCTTGGCCTTAAGCTGTTTACCACTTCCTCTTTCCAAACACACAGCACCGTATTACTGCACATATTAAGTAAAATCGATAATACCATACCGGTTTACTTTATTCATACGGGCTATCATTTCCCGGAAACTTTAAGTTATCGCGATGAGATTGCAAAGCTGTTCGGATTAAACCTCATTAATGTTTATTCTGCCACCGCCAAAATCAATCAGCGCGATGCCAACAACAGGCTTTTATTTGCCAGTGACCCTGATTTATGCTGCCACTTAAATAAAGTGGTTCCGCTTGAACCTGTTTTAGCGCAATACGATATTTGGATAAACGGTGTGCGTGCAGACCAGGGGGAAGTACGCAAGAATTTTAAAGTGGAGGAAAAAGCCAAACTTGGAACCATACGTTTTCATCCTATGCTCGACTGGACAAGCAAGATGATTTACGATTATATCCGCGAACATAAAATACCCCATCATCCACTTGAAGATAAAGGTTACTTCAGCATTGGCTGCGAACCGTGCACACGCAAGTGGGACCTTGACAGCATGGACGGAAGAAACGGCCGCTGGTTTGGGCTTAAGAAAACCGAATGCGGCCTGAACACTGAACTCGTTGAGAAATAATTATCCTGATTTTTTTAAAGCCACCAACAACAATATTAAATGAATGTACTTATTACAGGCGGCGCCGGATATATAGGCACCGAATTGATTTATACGCTTGGAGAATTGCCCGAAGTTGACAGCATAACTGTATATGATAATTTAAGCCGGGGCAATTATAATTTATTCATCGGCCACAGGGCCACATCGCCGAAAGTAAAATTTATACACGGTGAAATACTTGATTCACGCAAGCTGCGAAGCACATTGAAGGGTATTGACATTGTATTTCATCTTGCTGCAAAAGTAACAACGCCGTTCGCCAATACTGATGGTCATATTTATGAACAAACCAATCACTGGGGCACCGCAGAGCTTACTTATGCATTGGAAGAAAGTAATGTAAAGCAATTAATATTTTTAAGCAGCACCGGCGTTTATGGCAATACGACAGATACTGTTACAGAGGATTCCTTGCCACAGCCTGATAATTTTTATTCTATCTCAAAGCTTCGCGCAGAACGGCATATAAAACGTTTGGAAGGTAAAATAAAAACTATCATCATACGGCTTGGCAACGTTTATGGATACAGCAAGAGCATGCGCTTTGATGCTGTTATAAACCGGTTTATGTTTGACGCCCATTTTATAAAACGCATTACTATAAACGGCGTGGGCAGTCAGCACCGTTCCTTTATTCATATCAATAAAACAACCGATGTGCTTGCCAGGTTGTTAAACACCGATATTCCTGCGGGCACTTACAATCTTTCAGATAAAACTTTAAGCATTCTTGATATTGTTGATGTGATGAGGAATGTATATGAAGAGCTGGAATCTTTCTTTATTAACCAGAATTATACCGGTCCTAATCTCGAAGTGGAAAGGCAATCGAAGCTGCTTGAATATATTCCTTTACCGGAGACCAGCCTCGAAGATGAGCTGAAAGAATTCAGGACAAAATTTACGTTTTATCCCGGCTAGATTTAGTTAGTTGAACAAATAAATCATTTTATAGTAAGCATGCTCAAAAGTGTAAAAACTTTAAGGTGTTATAATTTGATTGATAAATAACCAATATTTAAGCAGCTTATAGTATTTTTCAATCGTCAAAAAAAGATTTGCGATGAGAAAATATTACCTGTTTTTATGCTTCTTTGTGGCAGCAACCACAATTGCATCTGCACAACTTGGCAATTCAACACCGACAGTAAAAACACAAAATGGTACACTGGAAGGCCTGGATGAATCAGGCATAAAAATATTTAAGGGAGTGCCGTTTGCTGCGCCACCTGTTGGCGAATTTCGCTGGCGCGAACCGCAGCCTGTACAAAACTGGACAGGTATACGTAAGGCAACGAAATTTGGCCCACGCGCTATGCAACTGCCACTGTTTGGTGATATGAATTTTCATTCTGATGGCATGAGTGAAGATTGCCTTTATCTGAATATTTGGACACCTGCTAAAAAAGGCAATGAAAAATTGCCTGTATTGGTATATTTCTATGGTGGTGGTTTTTTGGCCGGCGATGGTTCAGAGCCGCGTTATGCCGGTGAAAGCATGGCCCGTCATGGTATTGTAGCTATCACCGTTAATTACCGTTTGGGTGTATTTGGTTTTTTTGCATACCCGGAGCTTACAAAAGAATCACCGCGCCATGCATCAGGCAATTATGGTTTATTAGACCAGGCCGCTGCATTAAAGTGGGTGCAGCAAAATATTGCAGCATTTGGCGGTGATCCTAAAAAAATAACTATTGCAGGGGAATCTGCCGGTTCATTTTCTGTAAGCGCTCAAATGGCCTCTCCTTTATCTAAAGATATCATTGCAGGCGCTATAGGAGAAAGCGGATCATTATTAGGCCTTACACCTACCGCTTCTCTTGCTGATGCTGAAAAATCAGGCGCCGGTTTTGCTTCATATATCAACGCCAGCTCCCTGGCTGAATTAAGGGCGGTTCCCGCAGAACAGCTTTTACAAGCTACGGCCAATGCGGGTTATGGCAGATTTCCTGTTACGGTTGATGGTTATTTCTTTCCAAAATCTCCGCTGGCTATTTACGAAGCCGGTGAACAGGCACATGTACCGCTTTTAGTTGGCTGGAATTCGGAAGAGATGAATTATAAAATGTTACTGGGCAATGATGGTGTTTCAAAAGAGAATTATAACAAGGCAGTTCAAAAAAGGTTTGGAGATAAGGCTGCTGGCTTATTAAGCGTTTATAACCCCGCCACAGATGCAGATGTTGAGCAGGTAGCAACAGACTTTGCAAGCGATATATTTATAGGTTTTGGTACCTGGAAATGGAGCGATGTGCAAAGCAAAACCGGAGGCAGCCCCGTATACCGTTATTTATATGCACGTCCCCGCCCGGTAATGCGCACTGAAATGGGCAATGCTGCAGCAGACCTTGCAGGTGGCGTGATAAAAGATACCGCTAATTCAACTGCTTCTAAAAACCCTTCGGTAAAAGGAGCTGTTCACTCTGCAGAAATAGAATATGCCATGGGCAATTTGCCGACTAACCGGGTATATGACTGGCAGCCTGAAGATTATAAAGTATCAGCCATTATGCAAAACTTCTTTATCAACTTTATTAAAACAGGCAATCCCAATGGTTTAGGTATTCCGGAGTGGCCTGCCGTTGATAAGAGCGAAGCTGTGCCGGTAATGCATATTGATGTGGATGCCCGGCAGGAAAGGAGTACAAAAGAAGCCCGCTATAAATTGATGGATAAAGATATAAGGCAATAATACCAGCCTAATAACAGTTAACGTGTTGTTCTATTAAACTATATGGAAGAAGATTGAACCGTCATTTTGATCACAGGAGAATGCCAAGCATCACAAATGCCATGGTATATAATATTCTATTTCTAAATCTCTACCTTATTTTGAAATTTATAACTTGCAGGGATATCTCGTTACCTCGACATGACGTGCTAAGAACGTCATTTAATAGGCGCTCTCTAAAGTTAGCAGCACCACAGGTTAACAGTTAAGCAACTACTGTTACTTCGCCATTATTTCAATTGCTTTCAGGTTATCGCTTTCAATATCGCCGTCGCGTAAACGCACAATACGCTTTGCATATTCAGCAATATCTTCCTCATGCGTAACCAATACAACCGTATTGCCCGCAGCCTGTATTTGACCAAAGATTTCCATTACTTCTTTTGAAGTCTTGGAATCAAGGTTACCGGTGGGTTCATCAGCCAGTAATAATGAAGGATTGTTTACCAGCGCCCTTGCAATGGCAACACGTTGAATCTGGCCGCCGCTCATTTCATTAGGCTTATGATGGCTCCTGTCTGCCAACCCAACTTTTTGTAAGGCCACCATAGCACGTTCGGTTCTGTCTTTTTTACTTATGCCGGCGTATATTAAAGGCAATGCAACATTCTCCGCAGCAGTTAAACGCGGCAATAAATTAAACTGCTGAAACACGAAGCCTATTTCTGTATTGCGCACTTCGGCCAAATCATCATCCGGCATTTTGCTTACATCTTTTCCGTTGAGGATATATTGGCCTGCACTTGGGGTATCAAGACAGCCGAGAATATTCATCAGTGTACTCTTGCCGCTGCCACTCGGCCCCATCAATGCAACATATTCGTTGCGCTGAATGGAAAGTGTAATGCCTTTAAGCACTTCAAGCGAGTTATGGCCCATAAAATATGTTTTCCTGATGTCGTTTAACTCAATAACCGGCTGCATAAATTTTTATTGTATAAGGATGAATTTATTCGGTTTCTCTCTTAATTACTTTAGGAACTTTAATAAAGCTTCCGTCGGTTAACGGCGCATTCAGCAAAGCTTCCTGCCTGGTGATTGTTTGCCTCACTTCATCTTCGCGTAACACATTTACGGCATCTGTTATGTGCAGTAATGGCTCTATGCCTGTTGTATCTACTTCTTTAAGCTTCTCTACAAATTCAATCATCCGTTCAAGATCGGCGTTCAATTCCTTTTTTTCTTCTTCAGAAAATTTTAGCTTTGCCAGTACCGCCAGACGGTCAATCATTTCAGACGTAACTTCCATTCAACAAAAATATAGTTTGTGCTTGAGCTAAACAGTAAAAAGGTAGAAACGGTTAAAATTCAGTTTGGATTAAATTGTAAAAAGAAGGGCAAATATTTATATTGCAAACTTAAAATCCTTTTATGCTAAGGGAAGCCGTTCGCATATTTGTGGTTGACGATGATGAGATTTATGCTGCCAAATTAGCTTATTATTTATCGCTTAATCCTGAGTTTGAGGTCAGGAAATTTTACTCTGCTAAATCATTAAACGCGTCACTTCACGAAAGGCCCGATATTATCACGCTGGATTATTTTATGCCTGATATAAAGGGAGATTCTTTACTTACCCAAATTAAAGATGTATCGCCTGAAACGGAGGTCATCATTATTTCGGGGCAGGAAGATATACAGGTGGCTATTGATCTTTTTAAAAAAGGTGTTCACGATTATATTGTAAAAGATGCAGGCACAGAGCAAAGGCTTTGGATGGCCATTCAAAACCTGAAACAAAATTTTGCCCTTAAAAAAGAAGTGGAAAATTTAAAGGAGCAGGTTGAACGGAAATACAATTTTCAAAACGCCATTATTGGTAACAGCAGCGCTATTAAAAAGGTTTTTGGCCTTATGGAAAAAGCTGCCGCTACCAATATTACCGTTTCAATTAGCGGTGAAACAGGAACGGGTAAAGAACTGGTGGCAAAAGCTATTCATTTTAATTCTGAAAGAAAAAAATACCCGTTTGTTCCTGTAAATGTTGCAGCCATTCCGAAAGATTTGCTGGAAAGCGAATTGTTTGGCCACGAGAAAGGATCGTTTACCGGTGCAGCCAACAGGCGCATTGGTAAATTTGAGGAAGCGCACAATGGCACTTTATTTCTTGATGAAATTGGAGAAATGGACATAAATTTGCAGGCGAAACTATTACGTGCCCTGCAGGAAAAAGAAATTACCCGTATAGGCAGTAATGAAATTGTGAAAACTAATGTCCGTATCATAGTGGCCACACACCGTAACTTAAAAGAAGAAATAACCAAAGGAAACTTCAGGGAAGATTTATATTATCGCCTGTTGGGTTTGCCTATTCTGTTGCCGCCGTTACGGGACCGTGATAATGATATTTTACTGATAGCAAAATATTTTATTGACCAGTTTTGTAAGGAGAACGGCCTCGGCAAAAAACATTTGTCGCTCGATGCCAAGCAAAAGCTCTTAACCTATACGTTTCCCGGGAACATAAGAGAAATAAAATCCATTATAGAACTGGCCTGCGTTATGGCCGACGGAGAGCAGATTGAAGAAAACGATTTGCAGATACATTTCACGCCTCTTAAAGTAAATCATACAAAAAATGGTAATTATACTTTAAAAGAATATACCATTAAATTAATTCAACAGTACCTTGATGAATACGATTATGATGTATTAAAAGTTGCCGGCAAATTAGACGTTGGCAAATCAACCATATACAGAATGATCAACAATTACGGGCTGAAAACTGAAAAACGGAAAACCAATGCCTGAAGTAGTAAAACTATACGATACGGCGCTTTTAATTCGTACCCACAATGCCGACCAGGAGTTTGTAAAATTTATGGCCTCACTTTTTGTGCAGCACATGCCTGAAAGCAATGCCGGCCTTGAAAAGGCATGCGCAGAAAACAACTGGGAAAAAGTTTACTTTTTCGCACATAAAATGAAAGCCAGTATTGACCTCTTTAACCTGGAACCAATTAAAGATATTATCCGCAAAGTGGAGCAGCGGGCACTGAAATTTACACAAACAGATCTCATACCCAAAGATGTGATGTTTATAACAGATTATATACAGCAGTGTATATTGGCCATGAAAATGGAATTTGAACTGAAGTAAATTCAGGCAATAGTCCTCTCGGTTTTTCGCAATTCTCTTTTAATGCCGTCTGTTATACTTTTTTGCCTTATAAAATCATCGTTTGCGGCAATGGTTTTAAGCATTGCATAGTGCATTACATTTAATATGCCTGCGCCGGTAAGTTCATATTTACTGGCAAGATCAGCCAGTTCAACTTCCGGATCAATTTTTATATTAACAGGCAATGATTTTTCCCAAAGCGAAAGCCTTTCCCTGTTATCAGGCATGGGAAAATAAACGGTTGTATGAAAGCGGCGCACAAAAGCGTTGTCAATATTATTTTTAAAATTACTGGCCAATATTAATAAGCCTGAATAATCCTCGATGCGCTGTAATAAATAACTCACTTCCTGGTTGGCATAACGGTCGTGGGAATTTTGCACACTCGTTCTTTTGCCAAACAAGGCGTCCGCTTCATCAAAAAATAATATCCAGTTTTTATGCTCTGCTTTTGAAAAAACCTTTTCAAGGTTCTTTTCTGTTTCACCAATATATTTTGAAACCACCTGCGAAAGGTCGATCCTGTAAACATCCCTGTTAAAATGATTGCCTAATAAAGTGGCAGTAAGTGTTTTGCCGGTACCGGACGGGCCGTAAAATAAAACGCGGTAACCGGGTTTTATTTTTCTTTTCATCACTTCATCTTCAAGCAGCTTTGCATTATGCTGCATCCATATCATAATATCGTTAATCTGGCTGGAAGTAGTGTTGTTTAAAACAGCATCTTCCCACTGCATTTGCGTGGTAATTTTCTTTGCAGGAAAATCAGGGCCGAATTTTATTTCCGCATCAGTGCCGTTAATAAATGCAGTTATGTATTCTTCACTCAGTATAATTTTACCACTCATTAAAGGATCGCCGTCTTTTACTTTCTCCAATTGAATGATTCCCTCTTTTATAAGGTAGCTTTTATGCAAAAGCAATTGTTGAATCTCCAGTCTTTTTTCTATGCTGTTTCCGGCTAAAATGAATTGTGCTGTTTCTCCTGTGGGCAACATACTGCGTTGTGATGTGCCCTTCACCCCTCCTATCTCGGCAAAATCGCCGCCCTGTGGTAAATATTGCTGAATGATATTGTCATAAAAGTTAGGCTGAATATGCGGCACCAGCGTAATTAAAAAAATTACTTTCTCTTCAGCCGTAACGTCTTTACGTTCAAATAACTGGCACAATAAGGAATTGTCATTATTCAATGATAATGATGGAAAATTTATCGCTGCAGATTCTGTCTTTCCAAAAAAAATATCCAGCCGCTGCTGCAGCAGGTTTGCAAGAAAATTTAAGGAAGCAATGATATTGGAATAATTCGTTTTCAAAATTATCTGTTTAAAACAAAAAATTAAAACTTATAAACTGCCCGATGTAAAAGATGATACTGTTGCCGGGCTCATCTTTCCCCACAGCTGTACATATTCAAACAGTTCAAATTCAGGTTGATCATGAAACAACATGGGATTAATTACAGATGAGTCCGCCGTAAGGTCAAACAAGTGATTACCGCTTACCGTTAATTCGGGTTCATACATTTTTATATGACTATCTGCCGGATCTTTAAATATCAGCATCTGGTGGCCATGCTTTCTATCGCGGTTCATATCAATCTGGCTGGCTGCAGGTTTTCCAAGCGTGGTATCAATACGCCTTATTGAAACACTGCGCACCGGTCGGTCGCGCTCATCTGTTTGTGTATAACGTAAACGCTGTTGCGTGGTGGGCACACCGGCTTCATCAAAAACAGAATTAAAGGAAACATTCCAGGTATTAAGCATGAATTGTTCACCAGGTTGCAATGTAGCAGCTTGCGAAAGCAGCTCAGTACTGTTGTTGCACCATACATCTACATTCGTCATATTCTGCGACATATCAAACCCAGGCGTTACCTGGCCTCTAACCGTATCGGGCGTATTGGCAGGCGTTCCTTCACTATCTCCATAAAATAAATCGTGTTAAGCTTCTATTGCCCAATACATTTCGCCAAAAGTACCGCGGCGGTTTTCGATTTGATAACGAACATGTTCAAGCACACGCAACGCAGTTCTTTTTCTTGATGTTAAACTTCCCAACATGGCTTGCAGCGACATGGCCTGTAAATAACTTATTGCAGCTGCAGGCCCCATAATAATATGGCTCATTAAGCCAACTGCCTGTACACATCTTACAGCATCGCTGTCTGTGCCCGGAATACGATCGTATTGGCCAAGTTTGTTGGCTATATCATTGCCATTCCAACCGCCTGTCGTGTAAGGTAATGCCGTGCCGGGCAGTTGGCTGTTTAGTTCTATGTGGGCTGTATCAAAAGATGCTGACATATCACCTGCCGGCACCGGGGTGCTTAAAGAACTAAGATCAGAAGGCATACCGACAGACACTGTTAACGGCTCCATGTTTACCACATCGCGTTGTATCATTGAATTATCACTTTGCTGCACCACATGTGTTAATTCATGTGCCAGTAATCTTTTTCCGCTTTCAGTATTGGGCTGGTATTGATCTGCTGCAAACACAACATTATTGCCATTTGTGTAAGCCAACGCATTTATGCTTTTTGCAGATTGATTGGCTGCAGCATCCGTATGCAGCTTTACATCAGAAAAATCGTAACCCATTCTTGATTCAAAAAAACTTTTCTCTTTATTGTTCATTAATGTTCCGCCAGAAAGTGAGCCAAGATAATTTTCTGTTGAAGCATCGGCAACCATTGCATTGCCGTTTGCTTCTTTACGCTGCGCATCTTCTTTTTCACAGTCGCTGCATTTACGTTGTATTGGTGTAAAAAATGATTGGCGGTTTGCAGGCATGCACATTACTTTATCTGCCACAGCATCGGCTTCCTGCTCATACACATCATTCGGCTGGTTAATGGAAAGTTTTGGCTGGAAGAATAACCCATTGTTTGTTCTTGCGGTTCCGGTTTCGTGTTTCTGTTTTGTGGTTAGCATAATTATTAACTAAAGTTAATTTGTAATGGTTAATGAATTTAGGCAGTTTATTAAACCGTTAATCAAAGCTGTAATTATTATTATGTCGCAATTTTCATTTTAGTTTTCCATTAGCCATATTTATAAGTTTATCTGTTAAGCCTGAAAGTGTGTCATCGGTATCAGCATCCCGTTCATTCCGGTCGAACTTTTCAGAAAAATCGCGAATCGCATCTTCAAACAAATCTCCCGGAAGCCATATTGTTCCTGAATTTTCAACGGCAACTTTCGCATACCACAAATTAGCAAAGCTTATCGATTCACTATAGATGTAAGACTTTAAATCTTTTGATGGCTTTGCAACTTTTTCAAGATATGATTCGTACGTCATTTTCACAGACGACTTATCAACAAGATACATATCCCTTATAATATTCGAAGCCTTTATTTCTGAACCGGTGGGACTGTTACCGGCTGCCCTTATATCTGCAGCAACCTGCACTGCAATATATCCATGAATATCACCCAGCAATTCTTCAGTTTTTGCATATTCATTTACATACTGCCAGAGGCGGGCGTCTTTATCATTTTTATCATACCTGTCATATAAATACAAAGCAAAAGCCTGCCCCAAGTCTCCGGCAAACGTTGCAAATGCAGTAGGATCGCCATTATCAAATTCTTTCAGCTTTTCATATTTAAATTCAGCGCCCATGCCGGCTTTGCTTAAATGATCTTTTGGAAATTTGGCGGGTGCACCACTTAAACGTGCATCAATTCCGGCCAGTACATGCCCGATATTTACATCGCCCATCGGTGTTGAGAGCACCCGCCCTTCGGCAGCGGGCGCAAGATCTTTCATATCAAACATCAATGCAATTGGATTGGGCGCAGTTTCAATGTCAATCTGTACATTGTTATCCCTTATACCTTCACTGTCCACCAGCACCGACCAGTTCTCATCAGAAAACCATAGCTGCCTTATTTCGCTGATTACTTCCTTAGGCGACGCTGCCGGGTATTGCTTTTCAACTGCTTCAACAAACAATACAAAATCCTGGATAGTGGTTACTTTGATTTTATTGCCACCTGCCACGGCAAATGCAATTTCGTAAGTTGTTTCATTCACCTGGTATTTTGGTTCGCCCTTTACCGTAGCAATGGCTGCATCAATTTTCTCTTTTTCCTTATCATCAGGTTTATAGGCTTTATCAGTTTTCCTTTTTGTCTCAGCTCTTTTTAAAACCACAAATGCTTCCCGCATGGTAAGTCCTGTTTTTATTGCATCGGGCTCCATATCCCAGCGGTTAAAATCAACCAGCTCCCTGGAAACATAACCTGTAACTTCTTTTTCATTTACAGTGGCCTGAACTTTAAGCCATCCATGCTCGTAACCCGTAACATCTACAAAATCTTCATAAGGCAAATCGGCAATTGTGTTTTTATGCGGATCATCTGCATCTTTACCCGGAGAACTTCTTAAAGCTGCTGAATACTTTGCATTGATACGCCCAATCCACGGAAAACGCTCATACTTTATATCCTTTGCCGGCTTTCTCTGAATTGAATTGCTTTGTTGTTGCACCACATGCGTTAATTCATGTGCAAGCAATCTTTTGCCACCTTCAGTGCCCGGTTTATATTGATCTGCGCCAAACACAATATTATTACCATGCGTATAAGCTAATGCGTTTATTTTTTTTGCAGAGCGGTTGGCAGCGTCATCAGTATGCAGCTTCACATCTGAAAAATCGTAACCCATTCTTGGTTCAAAGAAATTTTTTTCTTCTTTATTTAACGGCCTGCCTGGTGAAAGCGACCTTAAGTAATTTTCTGTTTGTAATGTTGCTTCAGCCGGTACATTATTATTTTCTTTACGCTGTACCTTCTTTTCTTCTTCCTCACAATGTGCACATTTACGCTGAACGTTTGTTACAGACGGCCTGAAAAAAGTTGGCTGAAATGCATCATTATCGGTCGTCCGCATTACATGATCTGCCATAGCATCTGCTTCCTGCTCATACGTATCACCAGGCTGGTTAATTTCAAGTTTGGGCTGAATAATTGGTGTAGATGATGATGCAGGCGGTTTGGCATCTTTATCTAAAATTTTATCTTTATCAGTATAGCCTGAAAGGTCTCTTGCTTCTTCAGGATGATAACCCACGAACAAATTATCTTCACTTATCATGCTGCTTAAAGAACGTTCTCTTAACGTTAAGCCTTTAATAGCTGTTCCGCCAAAGCTTCCTGATGTATCGAATGTCACCACTTTATTTTCATCAGGTATTACAAAGGCAACGGTTGCCTGGTGTCTCCAGGTAAGCCATTGCTTTATCAGTTTTGGATCTGGCTTATCATCAAAATTCAAAGGGCAGCTTTTTTCACCGTCAGGGCAAGTGCCCGCATTCGGGTTAGGCTTTACGCGCATCACACTTCCAAAAGATAGCTGCTTTGCTTTGGCGCCCTTGCCAACTGTACGTGTAATTCTTGTATCATTAACTGAATAAGTCCAGCCATTGCGTTTTAATCCATCCGATATTTCAAACGAACTCTCTTTGTAAGTAGCGATATCCTGGCCGCCTGCATTCGTTTCATCATAAACTATTTCACTGTCAAACAACTGCAATTCTTTTTCAGGAAAAGCGGAAACGACGTTTGATAAATCCGGTATAAAACCTTTTGTTGTTTGTTCCTGAAATACTGCCATGCCCGCTCTTTCAGCAAGCATTTTCTTTCTTTCTGTATTGAGATCTGCAAGTTCTTTTTCAATCTTTGGCAGTTGTTTTTTTGCATCACCTTTATCAAGCAATTTTTTTCTTTCATCTGCAAGCCTTCTTATCTTATCAAGCACAGGCTTTTCTTTTTCCTTATAAAATTTTCCGTAATCTTTTGTGATGCCAACGTCGGACCATGTTGTCCAGAATATGCTGGCGCCGCAGGGAAAGTCTTCCATTTTTTTAGGCCTTTTAAAGAAAGGCTGGCCAGGATCTGTGGGACAAAGCGATTTCTTATCAGCCGGCATTGATGTGGCAGGCGCATCTTTTCCTTTTGATATTTCATAATAAAACATGGCATTATTGCGCAAACCACCAGGGCCGCCATAAGGGTTTACTTTGCCAAAATCTATGCCCCGGCTATGTTGTGCAACACTGCCTATCTGGTCGCAAACCAGTGATGTCATTACAGCTTCTGAAAGTGTTTCCTGATTTTGTGCCCGCCATGCCGTGCCTGAACTGTGCCATGCTTTTAAAATACGTTTCCATTTGGATAGCGTTGCAATGGCGTCAGCATCCGCATCCACCGTAACATTCTTTAATCCACGCTGGTCTTTTTCCACCAGGTCAGCCGGGTCTTTTATTTCAAATTTTAACTCTGTAAAACTGGTTATTTCTTTCCAGGCATAATCAGGAATTTGTCCATCGTTATGCATTTGTTTCAACATGGCAAGCGCTTTAGGGTTGCTTATTTCCATAAGCTTTGCTTTAGCATTTTTTCTGTAAATCTCCGTCAGCATTGCTGTCTCGTCTTTCTGTTTAGATACAAGCAACGACCAGCCTTTTGAAGAAAACTCTGTTTGCAAAGCCGCTATACTATTTTCTGTTGAACCAATACTTTTTATTATATCTTCATAAGCATCTGTACCTTTTTCTGCGCCTGCAAGTTTTATATAGTCCTGTATTAATAATTCATGCAGCGGCTCAAATTTTTCAAATACAGGTATATCTGTTTTTGATAATCTTTTCTTCATGCCCGGCCACAGGCCTTTCACAGCTTTGGTTTCTTTAGCAGAAAGCTCCTGCATAGCTTCACCCTGGAAGGCTTTGCGGGTATCCTCATCAGCAGTA
The DNA here is from genome assembly GCA_023386395.1 of Bacteroidota bacterium. Taxonomy (GTDB): domain Bacteria; phylum Bacteroidota; class Bacteroidia; order Chitinophagales; family Chitinophagaceae; genus Parafilimonas. The sequence continues at coordinate 2,260 of JAEWJV010000336.1, read as the reverse complement.
TTTATTTCTTCATCTTTCAATTCGGCAAGCAGGTTCTGCGGGCTTTTATCCCAGGTGCCATGCGCGCTTGCATAACGCATTCCTGAGAACTGCACCACCACATACAATAGCCATGAAGGGAAGTAGCCGCTGGAAGCATGTCGCTCAAATGCAGCTACCACATCTGTCAAAAGCTGGTCATGATCCATCGAACTTATTGTTTCCCGGTATTTTTTTAGCCGCCAGTCTGTTAATGATTGCTTATCGCCGGGTTTTACTTTACCTGATTGCACTTTAGAGATCATTTGCGCTATCTTCTTACTATCATCTGAAGTATCACTTATTAATTTTGTAAGCGCTTTTATACGGGCCTTTGCTTCCTTTATTTCTTTTTCCTTTTCCGGAATGTCTTTTTTAAAGGCTTCTACGTGCTGTTCTTCGGGCGCAATTAATTGTTCATATTGTTCATTCACCGGCGCCAGTTCTGTTTCAATATTTTGTCTTGCAGTTATAGCTGCGTCGCGTTTGTCTTCATAATATTTTTTCTTCTATTCATAATCTGCCTGGCTTAATTTATTCTTTTTAAGTTCAAGATAATCGAGGTTCTCCTGCGCAGAGTCAGCGTTTTTAATCTGCTGCTGAATATCTTTTTGTTTTTTTGTTCTTGCAGCATATATATCACCAGTTTCGGTTCCTTTTTTTATTAATGATGAGAAATCTTTTTGGGCCTGCGTTCTTTGTTTCTTCAGATCAGCCAGCTCTATTTCGTCAACCGGTACAGACGCCTGCAAATTGCTTTTTTCATCTGCGTATTGTTTTGAACTTTCTTCAAGCGATTTTTTATCGGCTTCAAGCATTGCAATCATATCATCGTTTGAAGTGGTGTCGGGGTTCGTTAAGTAACCTTTCAGTTCAAACTTCTTTACAAGCTCCAGGAAGACCCGCAGGCTTTGCTCCCGTTCAGGATAAATTATTTTACGCAGGGCTTCATTCTTCCACTGAAATTCAACGTCAGCAGGCGGTTTCCAGTCTTCTACTGTTTCGGGAACAGGCACTTGAATGCTGGCGGGTTTTCGCTGTATTGTTTTAGATTGAATTGAATTGTTTTTTTGCTGCACCACATGTGTTAATTCATGCGCCATTAATCTTTTGCCCTCATCTGTTGCAGGTTGGTACTGGCCCGAACCGAAAACAATATTATTGCCATGTGTATAGGCGAGTGCATTTATGTTTTTTGCAGACTGATTGGCTTCAGTGTTCGTGTGCAGTTTAACACCGGAAAAATCGTATCCTATTTTCGATTCAAAAAAGCTTCTTTCTTTATTGCTTAAAACTTCTCCGCCTGAAAGTGTGTTAATATAATTTTCTGTTTTGCCTGTTTCTCTTCGCTGTATTTTTTTCTCTTCTTCTTCGCAATGGGTGCATTTGCGCTGAACGTTTGTTATAGATGGCTTGAAAAAAGATTGTTGAACAGCATTATCAAGTATTACATGCTCAGCCATGGCATCAGCTTCCTGTTCGTAGATATCATTTGGCTGGTTGATTGCAAGCTTTGGCTGAAAGAAAAACTGTTTATTCCGTTTATGCGCATGGCCAACAGTATTTTCCGGTGTTTTTATGATAGCTTGTTGTTTCAATATTTATTGCATTAATATTTTGCATTGCCCGGCGGACGCTTAAATGTTTTTTCATATTCAGCCCTGTCTTTTGCGGCCTGTTCTTCCGCCTTCATTTTTGGTTCTATTTCAGCAATGGATTCATCAAAAGGAACGTCCATTTCTACCACTGTAATAAATGGTTTATAACCCCTGTCGTGTTGTAATATAAACCATGCCCTGAAACCCTGCAGGTAGCCGAATTTCTTTTCTACATCCGGCTTATCCAGGCCAAAATCATCATACAATGTTACCTTTAATTTTCCCTTGAAATCTTTGTCATTCTTATAATCCAGGTAAGTAATTTCAGATTGATAGGCCCATGTATCATTAATCGCAAAGGTTAAACCGCCTGCAAACGTATCGCTGGTAGAATTAAATACAGGACGATATTTTTCAAGCGCACCTTTAGTAACTGCAGTTTGTTTTATACCTTCTTTTTCGGCCAGTACTTTTTTACTCAGCTCCATCTTTACATACGTAATAAATCTCTTTGTAGCTTCGTGTTCTTCCACGGCTTTGGTAAGTACAGGACTGGAATAATCGCTGCCGGTATTGCCTTTAAAATGATCTATCATAGCTAATGCATTGGTTTCAAGTTCGCCAACAGAAAACAGTGTTGAAGC
>JAEWJV010000326.1 GCA_023386395.1 Bacteroidota bacterium | reverse complement strand
ATATAACCCGGCATATTGATAGCTGATAAATTTTCTGACTGATATAGTTTTTGATGAATAATCGACATGGCATGAACGCGGTTGCGGCTTTCATTCATTGCTTTGATTGCTTCATTGGTTTTTAAATATTCGGCTTGTGCTGCCAGTAAACCGGAAACCGTATGAAAATTATTTTTTACACGGTGGTGTATTTCTTTCACAAGCCATTCTTTTTCTGTAACCAAATGCTGCAGCGCAATATTCTTCTTTTCAATTTCTTTTTGCTGCACTTTTAATTTCTTGTTTGTGCGCTGTTTTATATATGAATTATTAATCAGCAAACCCATTATTATCAGCAACAATCCGGCAAAACCAAAAACCCAGTTGCGGGATGTATTTGCCTGCATTAATTGCCCTTGCTGCAGTTTACTTTCATTCTCCAGCAGCTTAATATCCTGGTTCTTTTTTTCAGATTCAAATTCTATCTGCAATTGCGCAATATGCTTGTTTGTTGTTTCATTTAACAGCGAATCACTTAAAGCCTTGTATTGCTGGTAATGCGAGATGGCAGAAATATAGTTGCCTTGTATCGAATCAAGCTTAAACCATAACAAATGATTTTTATACAATTCCAGCGGGCTTTCAATCTTTTTATAAAGGCTATCGGTTTCGGCAAGATGTTTACGGGCAAGTTCATATTGATGTGTTGCCAGGTAGAATTCCGTTACAGGGTATTGCACCTCACTTTGGTCTGGTTCATATCTTTCAAGCTTTTGAGAAATGGCCAGCAGTTGGTTACAATATTTTTCTGCCTGGGTGTATTGCTTTAAGGCATTGTAAGTAATTAAAAAACTTGCCGTAATATACAGCTGCGAATAGATATCATCTGAAGGATATTTTTGTTGCGCCTGTTTTAAAATAATAAGCGCTTCCTGTGGTTTGTTTAATGCTATTAACGTTCTTGAAAGCTTTGACAACAGTAAGTTAATTGTTTCAATGTTGTTATATTTTTTTGCAACGGCTAATGCTTTTTGAAAATAATCATAAGCTGCGTTATATTTTTTCATAGCGCTATAGGTTGATCCTATACGGTTGTAAATAGTTGCCAGTTGAACGCTTGTATCTTTTACTAACGCTGCAGCTTTTACAGCAAGCAAACCGTATTTTAAAGCCTGTTCATTGTTACCGGTAATTCCATATACAACGCCTAAAAGGTCATAAATGCCCTGGAGCTTAGGATATTTAATATTTTGGTACAGTTCCAGTGAATGGTGAAGAACTGATATAGCTTTAATATAATTTCCTCCTACCTGCAATAAATCTCCCAGCTCTTTTAAAATATCCGCTTCCTTTAATTTACTTCCCGATTTTTGAAATGCAGGTAAGGCAAGCTGCTCCACAATACGTATCCTTTCTGTTAATTCATCTGTGCTGTTTATTGAGTAATAGGCTGTAACATCAAAATAAGCTTCACCTAAATCGAGGTAAAGATTATTTGCTTTATAAATCGCAATTGCTTTATTTGAAAATTGCTTTGATTTACTTATGTTGTTTTGTACCCGAAAAATTTTTGAAAGCAGCCTGTAACTGTCGCCAAGTCCTTTTTGGTAATTCAATTTTTCACTTAGCTGTTCTGCAGCATACTCATAAAAAAAAGCGCTGTCAAAATATTTTTTATCAGTTGATGTTTTAAAAAAATAATAAACACTCAAGTTAAGCATTAGGTTAACCCTGGCAGTATCTTCTTTGCTTTTTCTGAAGCGGACATACAGTTCATCAACATTATTTACGGGCAACTGCGCGGCAACAATATAAGACAATAATACTGCCGCTATTATCATATAATGCTTTAAGCTTCGCATATTATATTTATCGATTCATACAATGCTCCTAAAATATTATTATAAGGTTTCAACAAAATCATTGCGCTTATTTTTATTACAGCATGATAATACCTTACCATTAATCACGTCATAAAATAAGCAATCTTTTTTCTGATCTTAATAATTCTTTAGTCATCAATTTAAGCCATGATATTTCGCGGTATTGTTTAACGAACCGTGATATTTCGCGGTGATTTTATAAGCTTATTTTATTAAGTGTTTGATTGACATTTATTTAAGCCGATGGCATTTTGTTTGGCATTACAATATCCAATATCAGTAAAAAATCATTCATGAAAAGTGATTCTTCAAAAACAGTCGTTTTTATTACAGGCGCTTTTGTGCACCACAGTTGCTGGGATGAGTGGAGGAAATATTTTGAAAGTAAAGGTTACAATACAATTGTCCAGCCATGGCCACATAAAAATGCACCTGCTGAAACGTTGCGCAACAGCCATCCGAATCCAGAGATTGCCGCTAACAGGTTATCGGCTTTAACCGGCTATTACGCAACCATTGTAAAAGCATTGCCTGATAAGCCAATATTGCTAGGGCACTCAATCGGCGGGCTTATCGTTCAGCTTTTATTGCAAAGAGGATTAGGGGCTGCAGGTATTGCCATTCATTCAGTTCCGCCGCAGGGG
>JAEWJV010000209.1 GCA_023386395.1 Bacteroidota bacterium | reverse complement strand
CCTGTGAGCAGCGGTTGCCATTCGGCCTGTCGAAATCTGCATAAAATTCCGGAAGAAATATATATCCTATTTTTCCGTTGGGCTGATTGATAACAGCACTCCTGGCAAACTGTTCATCCTGCACAATTTCGTCGCGGATAAGTGAAACAACTTCTGTGGTGCCGTCTGTTTTTTTGAAAGTGAGCCTAACTTCAGAACCCTTTGAACCACGAATGATTTTAACGGCATCGGTAACGGCATAACCCCTTACATCAACCGGCTCTTTGTTTCCCTGGGCCACTTTTATTATCTCATCGTTTACCTGTACTTTGCCACTTTTCCACGCCGGGCTTCCTGTAATTAAGCTGGCAATTTTTATAGCACCGTCATCATCTTTTAACTGTGCACCTATGCCATAGAAACGCCCGCTTAAATCTTCTTCAAACGAACGGCTCTCTACAGGCGGAAAATATTCGGTATGCGGGTCCATAAGGTCTGTAACAACATTCACATACGCATTAAATTGCTCCTGGCCGTTAAAGATCAATTTCTGGCGGTTAAAACTGCGGTCTAAAATAGTTTGCACTTTTGAACGTGCCATTTGTTCAAGCTGCGCATCCGTTTTTTTCCATGCTGTATCGTCCAGGTTGCGGCTGCGCTGCTGAAGCAGTTCTGTATATTGTTCGAGTGAAAGATACTTTAAACGTTTGCGCCATAATTCTTTTCTTGAAACTTCATCAACCGCGTATCTGGCTTTATCATCATCCAAACTTATTTCTTCCTTAATGGTAAAATCAAAAGGTTTAGCTAACATCTCTTTATACAAACCCATTATTTCATCCACCCTTTTTAAATAAATGGAAGCCGCATCCCTGTAAAACTGCAAAGGGGCGGGGGTGCCTTTAATTTCATCATCAAGGATAAGCTCATATTTTTTCAGGTAATCAACATCTGACTGTAGAAAAATATTTTTATCCGGGTTAAGCACCTGGAGATATTTTGTAAAAACCTGCTTTGAAAAATTATCATCAATGGGTTTGGGCGCATAATGCCTTTGCTCCAGTATAGTGCCTATAGCGGTTAGCAGCATTTGTTCCTTCGTTTCCGGGGATTTATCGTTTCTCTTGAATGCCCACAAAGTAATGCCCAGCAAAACGATTAATGCCGCCGGTAATACGGTTCTTTTCAACATAATTTTAGAAATTTTTAATTGCATACGCACACTCAAAAATAAATTAAAAAAAAGATGCCATTTTTTTTATTATCTGAATTAACAAGACCTGAACAAATAAACGTTAAAAATGTATTCATAAGTGTTTGCTTACAACGCTTAATTCAGTTATTTTTGCACCCCTGTAAAACACGGAGATTGTAGCTCAGTTGGTTAGAGCGTCAGATTGTGGCTCTGAAGGCCGTGGGTTCGAATCCCATCATTCTCCCGGAAAGTCCCGCAAAAAAGCGGGATTTTTTATTGACATAAGCCGGCAAAATAAAAAGGAACAATACTGCTGCTTACATTGTATGGCAGTGCAGTGAATATATAATCTCAACTATTTCGATTCGCCAGACTAATGGCGAAAATAGTTTAACCAATAAATTTTAGTTATAAATTTAACTGCGATTACTGCATGCCAGGTTGATACAGACGTTTAGGTCACGGAGCGGATAAAATTAAACACCATTAATTCAAACAAATGGTTCGCAGATTTACTTCGTATATTTTAAAACCACGCCGCCTGTTGAAAGTTGTTGCGTTGAAACGAGTGTTAAATTAATGGATGACGTTCCCTGCTTAAAAAGAGGCGTTCCATTACCTAAGATTACGGGTGCGATTACAATGCGGTATTCATCAAAGAGATTTTCTTTTATAAAAGTGTCAGAAAGGTTTGCACTGCCTAGTACATAGATGTCTTTGTTGCCTTCCGCTTTAAGTTTAGAAATTTCGGCAGAAGTATTCTCTTTAATCAAAGTCGTATTATTCCATTCAGTCGAATTTAATGTACTGGAGAAAACAAGCTTGGGTATGCTGTTCATTAAATCTGCAGTTGCGCCTTTTGCCTTTGTCCAATGAGCCGCCATACCTTCATAAGTTACACGGCCAAAAACAAGATAATCTGCTGCATGTAATTGTTCAAGGCTTAATGCTTCAAGCTCCTTTCCCCAGATAATATCATGAAAAGGTAACTCCCAATTTCGATTACCTTCAAAGTAACCGTCGAGGGTTATAATATTCCACATTATAAGCTTTCTCATATTTTTTTGCTTGATATAGTTAGCAACAGAACACTTTAATTAACTCTTTTCGGCAATCTCCTTCAACTTATCCAAAGCCTTTGGCCAGGCTTCTGCAAAATAATTTTCAAATTCAGGTGGTATATTACCGGTCATCTCTATCTTAAGATTGGTGCCTGCGGGTATTTCCGTAAGTGTATAATTCTCCATTGCATTTGCCCATTGCTGTGCAGCTTTGCTGGTGGTATCTTCCACGCCGTCTTTAATTTCCCCCAAATGCCTTATGGACATATATTCATTTGGCCTGTTTTCTTCTATACGGCTTACCATGCCACTACCTTTACTATCAACGAATAAAGCTTTGCTGCCCTGCTTCCAGTCGGTTACAGCATGTGAATCTTCAGAAAAAGGAGCTGTCCATGCACGATAGTTGGCATCTTCCCAAAGGGCGTTCCATACTTTTTCCCTTGGTGCGTTAATATCAATTTTGAAATTCATGCTTTTCATACGGTTTAATTTTATGTTTGAATGATGACTCAAAATTCAGGTTAAAACATCAATCGGATAAAGTGTGAATGCGACAATATAGAAGGCAAACCCGACATTGATGCGCTCATAAAAATTATAGTACAAGGCACCCGCAATTAAAACCGCATGGATGGCATAACCACGCTTCATTGCAATACCAGCAGCCCAATCAATAATAATTCAAAAAACTTTTAAGTTTTCTAATTTCATCAGGATTATTATTTTGTATTATAATTGCATCTTCACACTTGCAAAGCCTTTCATACCATTAAAACACTTTTATGCATTTAAAAAATACCATTCTTTTATCAGCGGTACTGCTTTTTGTTTACTCAACAGGCTGCGCCAATGATGAAACATCTGTTGCAAATAATACATCAAACAGTAGTGATACAACAAGGCTTCCACCTGTTGAAACCAAATCTCCCAATAGTAATTACAAACCTGCTTTTGCAGGCCAGACAAGAATAAACGGCGCTAAAACAACAACGCCTTATAAAGCAGAAAAGATCGCTGAAAAAATGGGTGCGCCTTTTGCCGTTGTGGCCATGCCTGATGGAAGGTTAATGGTTACGTTGAAAAAAGGTTATATGGAAATTCATGATGCCAACGGTAAGCTGGTTAAGAAGATTGAAGGTTTGCCCGAAGTGTTGTTTGCAGGCCAGGGCGGCTTGCTTGATGTGGCTTTTGATCCGGATTTCAAGAATAATAAAATGATGTATTGGTCCTACTCTGAAAAAAGAGGTTCCGCAAATTTAACGGCGGTTGCAAAAGGCAAACTGAATGAAGCTGCCGGCAAAGTAGATAATCCAACTGTAATATTTCGCGCTACGCCTGCATTAAACAGCAACCTGCATTTTGGCTCACGATTAGTATTTGATAAAGATGGAAACCTTTTTGTAAGCGCCGGCGAAAGATCAATTCTTGAAGGCAGGGCACAGGCGCAAAAACTGGAATCGCATTTGGGCAAAGTATTTAAAATAACAAAAGATGGCAAGCCTGCGCCGGGCAATCCATTTATTAATAAAGCAGGCGCCGCACCGGAAATTTACAGTTATGGCCATCGCAACCCGCAGGGTTTGGATATTAATCCTGCAACAGGTGAGTTGTGGGAAGTAGAGTTTGGCCCTCGCGGCGGTGATGAGATAAATATTATTCGGACCGGTAAAGATTATGGCTGGCCTGTTATTACGTATGGCATTGAATACAGTGGCGAAAAAGTGGGCGGTGGCATTCAGCAAAAAACAGGCTTGGAGCAACCGGTTTATTACTGGGACCCCGTGGTATCGCCAAGTGGCATCAGCTTTTATAAAGGCAATGCTATTCCGGAATGGAAGAACAATTTATTTATTGCCTGCTTAAGCGGCCAGCATATTGACAGGATCATTATTAAGAACAATAAAGTAATTGGCGAAGAAAGATTGCTTGCTGATAAGAATGAACGCTTTCGCGATATTGCCTACATGAATGATGTTTTATATGCGCTTACGGATGGTGGGGATTTGTATAAAATCAGTAAGAAGTAATATTAATTTTAGGGAAGGCTTAGAACCTTCCCTAAAATTTTGTGTTAGATAGAATGTATATAAGGAACACTGTCTTTAAAATTCTCAAAGCCCATTTCGACAAAATAATTTTTTACGCCGCCTGTTTTTGCAGCAGCAAAAAATTCTTTCCAGTTAATAACACCTTTGCCAACCGGTACTTCTTTTTTATCAGCCGTCCAGTCTGATAAATGTGCTGATATAAACCTCCCCGGATATTTATTAAAATAATCGGCTGCTTTATAACCCAAATTGATCACTTCTGTTTGAAACTGCATCTTCACCAGATCAGGATTGAACTGCTTCATCAATGCATCATAAATTAACTGGCCATCTAATGTTGCAAATTCAAATTCATGGTTATGAAAACCCGCCTGTATGCCCGCAGCTTTAATTTTTTCTGCGGCTTTATTGAGCTTATCTGCTGCAGCGAGATAATCATTTAAAGTTGCCGTTTTCGGCAGCCAGAAAGTAGAGCAAATCATTTGCGTCAAACCCATATCGTGCGCAAACTGAATGGTGCCATCAATTTTATCGTCGGCAAACTCTCCTGCCCCGAAATGACAGCTTGGACAGGTTAAGCCTGCATCTTCAATTGTCTTTTTTATATCGGCTGTTGGCATTGAATCAAGAAACCCAAAACCAATTTGTGCATAGCCTTTTGGCGAACACAGTTCAATAAGTTTATAACCCATATCAGCCATAATTTTCAAAGTGCCGGTAAAGTCTTTGCCAAGTTTGTCTTTTACCGTCCATGATTGAAAACCTACGGGTATATCATTGGACGCAGCGGCAGCCCATAGTTCTTTGGGCAACTGTGATAATGCAAATGCAGCACCTAATCCCAACGATGTTTTCTTAATAAATGAACGGCGGTGAATTATATGCATAAAAAGTTTTTTGTAATTATTTAATTAATGAAATAATGAAAGAGAAATATCTTTTATGATCCTGTAAATCTTTTAATCTACGAAATTCAGGCTCAGATATTTTCCCAACCGCTTCTATACGTTCTGCTTAAATATTTATTAGCATCAGATGAATTGGTGATCTTAATATTGGCTGCATCATACTGCAATAGTTTATTTGATCTTAATGCCACAGCATATAAGTTCACTGCTTCTGTAAGCGGTTCTGCTTCCCTGAAGCTGCCGGGATATTGCTTGCCGGATTTACAGGCTTCAACAAATAATGGCAAAGCTTCTGATGTTTGTGTTACCTGGTCACGGGCGTCGTTATCAGCTTTGGGCGCATCCATTTTTCTACCCGAAATAATTTGTGGGTCCTGCACATTAAAGCCAGCCAGTATTTTTCCTTCTGTGCCAACGAACATCATCCCTTCCTGCGGCAGTTCTTTATTCTGGCTGAATAACTCTTCAGGAATAGGTGGCCGCATACCACCATCATACCAGCAAAGGTCAACAGGCGGCCTGTTACCGTTGGCGGGATACTTAAAGCGAACCATGCTGGCCATGGGGAAAGAAAAATCGTTATTGATGCGATACGGCACAGCACCATTGAATGCACATACATGGCTGCGGCAGGGAATAACGGTTGTGGGCGATGTTAACTTCAATGCATTAAATACCGTCCATAAACTGTAATGCCCCATATCGGCCATGGAGCCACCACCGAAATCGTACCAGCCGCGAAATACCATGTGTGTATAATCGTGGCTGTAATCGCGCATGGCTTCAGGTCCAAGCCAGAGGTCCCAGTTAAAGCCATCCGGTATGGGTTGCTTATCTTTTGGCAGATCAGGATACTGCGGCCATACAGGGCGGTTTGTCCAGTTATGCACTTCAGTAAGTTTACCGATAGCGCCGGCATTTATCCAGGCCATCACCGTATCCATCGAACCATTGGAATCCCAGGGTATAAAATGCGTGATCACATTGCTGTTACGCGCCATTTCAATTACTTTCTTTCCTTCAGCCAGCCTGTTTGAAATAGGCTTATGCATCAGCACATGCTTTCCGCGTTTCATGGCTGCCATGGCCAGCACACCATGCAGATGATCAGGCGTCATTATCTTAACTGCATCAAGGTCTTTTTCTTTATCAAGCAGTTCACGTGCATCTTCATACGCAGTGCAGGCATTGTATTTCCATTCACTGTGAACATTGGCATAATAACTATCAACAATTGACTTTCCGTTTTCTCTTCCACCCGGAATAATATTATCGCCACCCGGTTCCCAGTTATTATTCTTTAATGTTTTCCTGATGGCGTCTCTCAGGTAAGTTGTGCCCCAGTCGCGGTAACCAACTGCATAACGGTTGGGATCGCAAACAGCCGTTACCTGGATCTGCGGCACTTCAAGTAAAGGCAATAATTCTCTTATGCCCTGCGTACCGATGCCGATGTAAGCAAGTGTTATTTTATCGCTTGGTGCAATATAACCTTTGCCTAATACATGCCTTGGCACAATGGTGAAAGCAGTGGCGGCAGTGGCTGTCATTGAAACAAAATCGCGGCGGCTCAGGGTTCTTTTTTTTACAGCATTGGTTGTTGAATTTTCATGAATGATTTTTTCCATATAGCTTGATTGACGTTAGAAGAGACAATAAAATTAAAAGATAAGCTGAAGAAATTGCACGAATAATTTCAGTTAATACCTATCAGAATACCCCGATCGTTTTGTTTCAGCTTCTCTCCTTTACCGTTTGTACAATCTCTTTTATTATTTTATCAGTGTGAAATATAATGCTGTTGTGGGCGCATCTTAGTTCAATCTTATCAGGATTGCCGTAAATATCATTTAACAAAAACTGGCATTCGGTAGCAACCGCCTCATCGTATAAACTAATGAACTGCTTTATATATTTTGCCTTGCAGTTATGGCCAAGATAATATTGATCTGTTATGGCCCATGCTTTATTTAACTGGTGTTCATCAATCCCTTTTTCAATAAATGACTGCTTTATATATTTTGTAAAAATGCTTTGCCAGGTAAGCGTTCCAAGCTTTGCTGCCGTTATAATGGGAAAATAAAAATCTACGGGTTCCACATTTGTTGAAAGCCCCGCCTGGAACCCGCCGCTGCTCATACCAATTATACCAATATTGCGATATTGATTTCTGAAATGCTGAATAAGAAACCTTATTTCGGCAACAAACTGCCGGAAGTTCATAATGGTTAAGAAAATATGCGGGCTTATAAACAATTCTCCGGAATAAAGATTTGCAGGCGTTCTTTGCTGATGAAAAGGTTTTATTAAAAGGCAACTGTCAATGCCATTGCTTAAAAACTGCCGGCAAATTTTCGACTCAAAATCAAGGTTCTTTCTTGCCCATCCCGGTGCAAATAATAATAACGTTTCATTGCTTTTGCAATTGGAAAACAGTTTAAAAAATGCAGTATTATTTTCCGCCCAGCTGGTTGTTGCAGGAGAAGGATAGGAAAAAACTGCTTCATTATTTGCTGCATGTAATTCAATAACCTTATCAGCCGCAGGTGCATTAAGCGTTGTATAAAAAAGTTCAGGTTGATTGAAGAAGGGCTGAACGGTGTTATAAAATTCATCAACAGAGAATTGTTTATCATCAAAAACGTCCTGCGGTAGCGTAACAGAGCATTTTCTTTTTATAGTAAAATAATCATACACACGGTCTGCAAGAGGATATAGTTTTGAAGCAATGCCCATTATTTAACTTGACAAATTTTTTGTTTGTTTTGATGCATTTTATTTTGAGAACTTCGTTTTATTAATAAGCGAATAAACAGGCAAACATGATGAATTGCAGGAACCTTTTGATTATTACTATTGTTCTTATAGCCGCCTGCAAAGGCGCTGAAAATAAAAACCCGCGTGTTGAAATTTCAACAAAATTTGGAGATATAGAAGTTGAGCTCTATCCTGAACAGGCGCCTGAAACAGTAAAGGCTTTTTTGCGTTATGTTGATTCCGGTTATTATACAAATTCAGCTTTCTATCGTGTGTTAAGAGACGATGAGCAACCAAGTAATGCGCCAAAATCTGAATTGATACAGGGCGGTTTATGGAAAACAAATTATAAACTTTCAGCAGGCCTGCCGGGCATTAAACATGAAACCACAGCACAAACAAAAATCCCGCATAAGAATGGTGTTATATCTATGGCAAGACTTGAACCCGGAACAGCGAATACAGAATTTTTTATTTGCGTTGGCGATCAACCGGGCTTCGATTATGGCGGCGCCAATAATGCAGATGGACAGGGCTATGCTGCTTTTGGCAAAGTGGTAAAAGGCATGAATGTAGTGCACAGCATTTATGATGCACCGGAAAGTGACGGCGAGTTCGATCCGTTGATCTATATTTTTAAAATAAAAAGATTATAAGATGTAATGCGTTTTAAGTATTGTATCTTTTATTTATAGAATGCATAAGAAAAATATCTTTGCCATTATTGGCAGCGCCGGAAAAAATTCTTCTAACTTAAAACTAGTACAAAAAATTGCAGCGCTTACCGCGCATGAGTTTAATGTAAATATTTTTGAAGGCTTATCAACCTTGCCACATTTCAATCCGGAATTATCAATTGAAAACACACCTCAGATAATTATTGATTTTCGCAATGCAGTTAAGCGGGCCGATGGCATTATTATCTGCACGCCTGAATATGTTTTCAGCATTCCTTCAGGCTTAAAGAATGCTATTGAATGGTGTGTTTCAACAACTGTTTTCTCAAGAAAACCGGCAGGTTTAATTACGGCTTCTGCCTCCGGCGTAAAAGGGCATGAAGAACTTAAATTAATTATGCGCACGCTTGAAACAATTTTCATTGACGATACTACTTTACTTATAAACGGCATAAAGGGAAAAGTTGATAACGATGGAAATATAAAAGAGGAACAAACGAATAAAGCCCTGCAAGTTTTTATTGGTGCCTTTATAAAGCTTGTTAATGATAACAATTAAGTGCTAAAATGCTTTGCCACATGGCTGAGCTATTATATTTTTATCGTTCAATAAAACAGCTATCATGAAAATCTTGTACACCGTAATCTTCTTTTGTTTTTGTTTGCTGAATACAACATTTGCACAGCATAAACTCACAAAACTTTGGGAAACCGATTCTGCATTAAAAGTGCCGGAGAGCGTTTTGCTTGACAGGGATAATAAGGTTTTATACGTGTCAAATATTGATGGCACTGATCCTTGGGGCGCAGATGGCAAAGGATCAGTTGGAAAGGTTGGGCTCGATGGAAAAATAATTGCAACAGACTGGGTAACCGGCTTAAACTCACCCAAAGGCCTGGGCCTGTATAAAGGCAAATTATATGTTGCCGATTTGTCAAACATAGTTGTAATTGACACTAAAAAAGAGGCTATTGAAACCATCATAAAGGTTGACGGCGCCGGGGGCCTTAACGATATCTCTGTTGGAGACGACGGTGTTATTTGGGTATCGGATTCAAAAAACAAAAAAGTATTCAGGGTTGAAAATGAGAAAGCAAGCGTTTATCTCGAAGGCCTTAACGGCCCCAATGGTGTGTTAATGCACAATAAAACGCTTTACATTTTAGATAACGGCAGTGCTTATAAGGTGAATGATGATAAAACATTAGCCTTGCTTGCAGAGGGAATGGAAGGTGGAACTGATGGTATTGAAAATACAGGCGGCGACAATTTTATTGTTTCCTGCTGGGCGGGAGCTATATGGTACGTTAGTCCCGGTAAAAAACAGTTATTGCTTGATACCAGGGAAGAAAAAAAGAATACGGCAGATCTTACTTACGATGCAGGAAGCAAGATTGTATATGTGCCAACTTTCTGGCGAAACAGCGTAGTAGCTTACAGGCTCGACTAAAAAATAAACAGCCACGAATACACTGTTGAATTATCACTAACCAATGGTATTCGTGGCTGTTAAACTTTAATAACTCAAAAGTCCTCAGCTTATCAACTTATCATGGCTAAAAAGATAGGGTATAAAAAAGGCTGCAAGGCATCCAATTATTACCTGGGTGCCCACCACCATAAATTTAAAATCTCCGGGAGCGCTACCCATTATTGACTGCCGCGCCATAATTCCTAAAAAGAAAATAATCACCGTAACCAGCACTACCGCCATTCTGTAAAAAGCAATTCCTTTCTTAAGATTGTGTACAAAAAGGTAAAACATCCAGCCGCAGACTATTAGCTGGCAGATGGAACCAAAAACAATCACGGTCACATCCAGGCCATTAAATTCGTAGAATTGTGTTATGCTTCTGTAAGCAAGAACAAATAAAGTATTAGCAACACATGCAGTAAGTCCCGCAAACAAACCGCTCAGGATACCGCGGGAAAAATCGGTTTGGGAATACTCGTAATTCATATAGCAAGTTTTAGATTAACAATACAAGGTAGTAAACTTGTGAGGCAATTTCAAAAGGTTTTTTACAGGTTAAAAAACGGCTTGATTATCAAAAAATAGTAAGGCCGGTAGATGATTTTTTAGCAGAAGACTGTTCGTTTTACAGTAAGTTACTTTGGGTTATGAATTCGAAAAACTCTCAGGAGCGAAAAGCTGTTACTGATATCCAGTAAAAAAGAAGGGTGACCGCATCCCGCTGGCCACCCTGATTTAACCCTGCTGCAAATCTTAAATATTGTAAGTTAATTACTGCGTGTTTTATAAATAGACCTCGCACTTTTCGCAAGGTTTAATCAATTTAAAAAAAAAATTTACAGGCCTGCTTCTCTTAAACCCTATTTTGTTTTCTCTTATTTAGAATGCAATTTTGCCAGAAAGCAAGGAGACCTGTAATGATTTTGCGGGTAAAACATTTTTGCTGTTTGCAAAGCTGCTCCCCTTTTTTGCTTTATGTTTAACTTAACATTCATGAAACGCCTATGCAAAATTTTCACATGCAGAAGAGTGTTTATTGTGCATCTATCTTACTTATAAGAAAATAACAGATGAAACTACCTATATATATTGCTGATGCTTTTACCGGCAAGCTGTTTGGCGGCAACCCGGCGGCTGTTTGCCCGCTGCAGGAATGGTTACCTGAAACAGTAATGCAAAATCTTGCTGCTGAAAATAATCTTTCAGAAACGGCATTCATTGTTCAGGAGGGTGATCATTTTCGTATTCGCTGGTTTACGCCTTCAACAGAAGTAAAACTGTGCGGCCACGCTACGCTGGCAAGCGCTCATATATTTTATTCTGAACTCGGTTATTCCAAACCGGAAATACATTTTGAAAGTTTAAGTGGGTTATTGAAAGTAGCGCACAAAGCTGAAAATGTCTATACGCTTGATTTTCCTGCTAATCCTCCCGAATTAATTACTGAAATTCCGGGTGGCCTGTTTGAAGGACTCAAAATTGAAAATGCACCGGTTTTTAAAACTTCATTTGATTATATGGTTTTAATGCCGGATCAGCGCAGCATAGAAACCCTGCAGCCAGATTTCTCCAGCCTTGCCAAAATAAAGGCCAGGGGTGTTGTTACAACAGCTAAAGGCGATGATGCAGATTTTGTGTCGCGGTGTTTTTACCCGCAAAGCGGAATTAATGAAGACCCTGTTACTGGCTCCGCACATACTATCATGGTTCCTTATTGGGCAAAAGAATTGGGCAAAACAACATTATCTGCCGTCCAGCTTTCAAAGCGAAAAGGTTTTCTTGAATGTGAATTGAAAGAAAACCGTGTGTTAATGAGCGGTCAGGCCGTCACCTATCTTAAAGGAGAATATACTATTTGATATTATGCCCGAAAAGCAATTGATTATTTATACTGATGGCGCTGCCCGCGGCAATCCGGGGCGTGGGGGTTATGGCGCTATTTTAATGTGGGGCGGTAAACAAAAAGAGTTATCTGCCGGCTACCGGCTTACCACTAATAACCGCATGGAATTGATGGCTGTTATTGTTGCCTTAAAGGCGTTAACGAAGGAAGGACTGGATATTCTTATTTATACCGACAGCCAGTATGTTTTAAATTCTGTTGAGAAAAAATGGCTCGATGGATGGATCAGGACTAATTTTAAAGGCGGTAAAAAAAATAAAGACCTCTGGATGGAATATTATCACCTCGCTAAAAAGCATTCTATAAAATTCGTTTGGGTAAAAGGCCACGCCGATAATATACATAATAACCGTTGCGATGAACTAGCCACTGCTGCGGCGGATGGCAGCAACCTTCTTATCGATGAAGGTTACGAACAATTGCAAAACAAACTTCTGTAATAGTTTACCCATTAAATTTGCGCACTTTTAAAAACCAGTTTAATAAAAAATGAACCTTACTATCAGGTTCAGGAGATGTTATGAAAATTATGAAATTCGGCGGTACCAGCGTAGGTACGCCACAGCGTATGAACCAGGTGCTTCAGCTTATTACGGCCGATGATAAACCTAAAATAGTTGTGCTGAGCGCTTTAAGCGGAACAACGAATGCCCTGGTAAATATTAGTAACGCTATTGCGGAAGGTTATCGTGGCGAAGCAGCCAAAAAAATTGAGGAGTTGGAAGCGCATTACCGAAAGTTTGTTGATACACTGGTTTCTACGGAAGAAGGAAAGAAAAAAGCGAACGCTATTGTTTCCGAGCATTTCGAATTTTTAAATATCATTCTTAAAATATCGTTCAGCGAAGCCTTAAACAAGGATATTCTTGCACAGGGCGAATTGCTCAGCACCAAATTATTCAGCGTTTATCTTGAAGAGATAAATCAAGATCACATATTGCTGCCTGCGCTTGAATTTATGAGTATAGATGCGCAGGGTGAGCCGCAAATTGGCAGCATTAAGGTAAAGCTTAGCCAGCTGCTACAGCATTACCCTAATACAAAGCTATTCGTAACCCAGGGCTACATCTGCCGCAATTCAAGAGGTGAAGTTGATAATTTGAAACGTGGCGGCAGCGATTATACGGCATCTCTTATTGCCGCGGCTTTGAATGCTGAAGTTTGCGATATATGGACTGACATCAGCGGCCTGCATAATAATGATCCGCGCATTGTGGACAAAACCGTTGCAGTAGAATACCTGAGTTTTGATGAAGCCGCCGAACTGGCTTATTTCGGGGCGAAAATCCTGCACCCGGCCTGCATCTGGCCCGCTCGTTCCTACAACATACCGGTTAAATTATTAAATACCATGGAGCCGCAGGCTGCGGGAACAACCATTAACCAGGATGCCATGAGTGTAGGTGTTAAAGCTGTTGCGGCCAAAGACGGTATAATTGCTATTAAAATCAAGAGTAGCCGCATGCTGCTGGCTTATGGTTTTTTAAGAAGGATTTTCGAAGTGTTTGAAAAATACAAGACGTCTATTGATATGATCACCACTTCAGAAGTGGCGGTTTCTGTTACTATTGACGATTCGACTAACCTTCAGCATATTATAAAAGAGCTGGAGCCGTTAGGAACAGTTGAAACTGATACAGATCAGACCATTATATCAATTGTTGGAAACGAAATTGCTCAGTCCGAAGACATATTAAAAAAATTATTTAATTCGCTTGATGCAATACCGGTAAGAATGGTAAGTTATGGGGGAAGCCATCATAATATTTCATTACTTATTGCTTCAGACTATAAGAAACAGGCCCTGCAATCAATAAATGCAGGCGTTTTTGGGTTATAATATTCAGGAACTAACGCTTTGCTGTTGACGTATGATTAAAAATTAAATGTTTTATTTTTTAATTGATTTTTCATAAAATTTAAAGAAATAAATATTTTTTTATTTTATTTCTTTTCTTTTGCAAAAATTTTACTACTTATGGCAGCAACAAAACTTGAGTACATCTGGCTTGATGGTTACAGGCCCACCCAAAGCCTGCGCAGCAAAACAAAAATTGAAAAAGACTTTAGCGGTAAACTTGAAGATTTACCAATATGGAGTTTTGACGGTTCTTCTACAGAACAGGCTCCGGGCGGTTCTTCTGACTGTTTATTGAAACCGGTTTTTCTTGTAAAAGACCCGCAGCGAAAAGACGCCTATCTTGTTATGTGCGAGGTACTTAATGCAGATGGCACTCCTCATAAATCTAACGGACGCGCTACCATAGAAGATGATGATAATGATTTTTGGTTTGGTTTTGAACAGGAATACTTCCTGTGGAATCCTGAAACCAGCAAACCGCTTGGCTTCCCTGCAAGCGGCTATCCCCGCCCGCAAGGCCCATATTATTGCTCTGTTGGAGCAGCCAATGCATACGGACGTGAAATTGTTGAAGAACACCTGGATGCGTGCCTGGAAGC
>JAEWJV010000261.1 GCA_023386395.1 Bacteroidota bacterium | reverse complement strand
ACTGCTTTGCGGCCATTCAGTTGTGTTTTAAAAGTGGTGAAGGTATCTTCTGCAAGCGATGATGTATCTATCTTTCCGCCAATAGCCAGCAGGTTTTCACGGCTGTGCAATTGAGCGCCGCCTGCCAAACAGGCCAGTGATCCCATTACATTCTGCGCCCTTCTTGATGCAGCCTGTGCTGTTATATATTCAAACGCAATAAACTTTGAAATGAAATTGCCCGGTGCGCTGCCTTCTTTAATATATGCTGTAACAGAACCCACATTTTTATCAGCAAGGTGCCTTGTCATTAAACGCAGTGCATTTTTCTCAAACAAAACATCAGCATCAATAATCAATAAAGCTTCAGCCCAGTTCTCTTCAAGTATTATATTAATACCATGATTTAATGTATGCGCTTTCCCCTGCCCGCCTTTTTCTCTTCTTAAATGAAAAACATTATCAGGGTACTGCTCATGTTTTTGTTTTACAACGTCAGGTGTATGGTCTGTGCTGGCATCATCCACCACATATACTCTTAATGCATGCTGCGGATAATCCATCGATAAAAGATGCTCAATGGTATTACCAATTACATCGCCTTCATTCCAAGCCGGAACAATTATCGCAACCCTGGGCATGTAAGCCGCTGTGTGTTTATAATGATTTTTTATGCCGTGAATGCCGATCATAAAAAACTGGTACAGCGATGCCCATACAGGTATGGTACCGAGCAGTGCAAAAAAGATGGCGATATAATCAAATATAAATAGCATGAAGAGGTTTGTAATAGTGTTATTGTGGGTGGTGAGTTGTGCGTAAACCTCACAACTCACCTGGTAATAATTTAAACTGCCAATGCTAATGTTTCCGGTGCATATTCTTCTTCATTCAAAAAGAGGGAAGGGTCGAAGAATTTTTCCTGGAAATAACGCACCATAGCAATCTCTTTATAATCGGCCACGATAGCAACCGGCCTGTTAAACAAAATATTTTCTGCGCACATTAAAGGTATATCTGCACCAGCTGCGATGATAAGGCTAAGGCCACCGGAAAAACGCGGGTTTATTTCAAGCAGCATAGGTCCGTTTTCCGTATCTATAACCTGCACGTTAATAGCGAACCGCAAGTTTAAACTTTCTGCAACCGCTATGGCATATTCAATAATCTCTTTCTTCTTGGTAACTTTTGAAGTAACAGCAACGCCTGAATCTGTTCTCATTCTCTCACGGGCAACGGCAGCACATACTTTACCGTTTTTATCAATCATCATATCTATGCTGTATTCCTTGCCTTCCAAAAATTCCTGCACCATAAAATTCTTTCCTTCCAGGTGTGCCAGGTTTTCCAGTTCTTCAAGATTGGTTACTTTAAATATATCCCTTGAACCGCTGCCGTTTCTTGGCTTTACGATCCAGTTATTATTGAAATGAGGGTTAACTAAAAAATTTTCAAACAAATCATAATCGCCCAATTGCACATTCTTTTTGCAGGCTTCCATTAAAAGATATTTATCCTGGCAGGTTTCCAGTGCCTCTACAGGTGAAACCAACACTTTACAATCAATAGCTTCAAATGCTTTAATGTTATTTGCCACCGGCATTAATTCAACATCGCATGTAGGTATTAAAAGATCGATTTTATGCTTTTGGCAAAGCTCAAGTAAAAAAGGAACAAACATTTCTGATTTGCCTGCAGGCAATATAAACTGCTGGCCTTTTGGAACGAGGTATAAACCGGCAGACATCGGGTCCATATCACCCATAAAAATATTATAACCAGCTGCTGATAAAGATTTGTAAGCGCATATTGCGGCAGGTCCGCCTGCTCCTGTAATTAAGATATTCATAATTTCTTTTTTAAAATTTTTATTAATTGGTTTGGTTATTTATTAGGCACGGATTACTTCAAAGGGTTCAACAATACCATACCTTGAAAAGCGGCCCCAGTATTCGGCGGTTGATCTTATCAACGAATCGGCCAGGTAAGCGCATTTTGTTTTTTGGGAATGAAAGAATGAGATCATTTCAATCTTATCATCCATATATTTTTCAACATGCTCAAAGCGCAAAGGCTTAAAGTTGATATTGCATGATGGGCTTAAGTAAGAATACACCTGCGTAACGCCGCGTGCAGCCACCATAGTTGCATGATAAGTGTTCCTGTGGTCCTGGTGGTTATCGTTTATGCTGTGCGTATAAATAATATCGGGCTGCACTTTAGCAATAACTTCTTCAATGGTTTTAATGGTTTCAGGGCCATCAGTTATAAAAGTATCTTTCAGGTCTTTCATATACAAATTGGCATTTACATATTCAGCCGCTTTAAGCGATTCTTTATAGCGAATGTCTACGTTGCCACCCTGTTCGCCATTGGTAAGTGTAAGAATATGCACTCTATCCCCTTTCTCGGCATGCTTCATTAAGCTTGCGCCGCAGCCAATTTCAACGTCATCCGGGTGAGCGCCGATTGCCAGCACTTTCTTTATATTCAATGTTTCGCGGATGGTTTTGATTTCGGTTGATAACCTTTCCAGCAAAACCTGCGTAGCCAGCGGGTAAACCAAAAAGTGATTAACACCGCTATCAAGTGCTGAGGACATTAAATCCACGTCTTTATTCGCAGATATTAATATTACGTGCGAAGCGGGATTATTTTGTTTGATTGAATAAAGCGTAGTGCATGCAGTAGCCAGGTTTTCATAGTTCACTGCCATTATTATTAAATGCCAGCGTTTCTTTTGAATACGGTAAACAATATCAGCAGCCAGTTCCATTTGTTCGCACTTTTGTGCGGTTTGGGTTTCCAGTTCATCAGCAAGTATCTGGGTTTCTGTAAGCTTGCCAACAATTAAGATGTTCATATAAATTTTTAATTTGCGAGAGCAAAATTATCAGCCGGCTATACCCTTTATATTTCATATCGGTGAAATGATAATTATTATCGTCGAATGGATTTAAAAATCTGTCGGGGCAGGATTTAAACGATGGTTCTTCCGCAATATTTAAAACTGGTATGATTTAAAAGCATGGTTTTATAACGCAAATTATAAGCACTGAATTTAAATGATTTAAAACTGTTTCGTATTTCCGTGCGCATACAAGGCCTCCTTCATTTTACTCCGGTCAAATTCCTTTTCATTGTTGGAAAGCCAGATGGTAGCTACACCGTTGCCTATAAAATTCGTAAGCGCCCTTGCTTCACTCATAAACCTGTCAACGCCTAACAAAAATGCAAGGCCTTCCATGGGAATAACTTTCACGGCTGTAAGGGTGGATGCAAGCACAATAAAACCGCTGCCTGTAACGC
>JAEWJV010000163.1 GCA_023386395.1 Bacteroidota bacterium | reverse complement strand
CCGCTATACCGGGTGCGGTTAACGTAAATCCTAGCGCACTTAAAATACCTATCGTAAACAACAGGTTTAAGATTAAGGCAATATTTGCTACCCAGCCACCTGTATTATAATAGATAAGCATTAAAGCAAATATTACAAGGAAAGAGATGGCAAACGACATTAAGCCACCATTCACTGCATCCTGGCCAAGTGTGGGGCCGATCTGCTGCTCTGCAACAATTTTTGCAGGCGCCGGTAACTTACCGGATTTTAAAATATCTGCAAGGTCCTGCGCTTCATTCACGCTGAAATTACCGGAAATCTCAGAAGAACCATTGGGTATCGGGCCGTTTACAAACGGTGCGCTGTAAACAGTATTATCCAGTACAATAGCAATAGGCTTTGAAACGCCGCCATTTTTTTGCGGGGAGTTTCTTTCCGTCATTCTTGCCCAGATGCGCGTACCGGTTGCATCCATGGTCATTTTAATAGCAGGCCTGCCGCGTTCATCGTAGTCAGCCTTTGCATCGCTTACATGCTCTCCTTCCAATTCTGCAGTGCCGTTATCCAAAGTTTTAATGGCATACAATACCACAAAGTTTTTGGTAGTTGCATCTGTGCCTCCATTCTCAGGTTTGCCATAAACAAATTTTAAATTGGAAGGGAATTTGTTTTTCACAAAATCTAAAGCAAGATAATCGTTCAGGGTAGCTGTATCAGCAATGGCAACATAACCAACGTTGGCCGGGTATTGCACTTTGCCGGTTGCCTGGTCCTGCTGTGGCTGCGCAAACTGCACCATTGTACGTAAAGGCATTTCTTTACGCATAATAGCCTGCGAATCAACATTGCTGCCGGTGGCTGCACCCGTTGCAGGTTTTGCCGTTTGGGCATTATTAAAACCTGCAATAGCATTTGTATCGTGGCTGGTTACAGCAGCCGTATTTTTATTGGCTGTATCAACAATTGTTTTAGCTGTATCTGCGGCCTGCGTTGAACTATCTGCCGGGTTTGTTCCTTTAAGATAATCGGCCAGTGATTTTTCTGCAGAAAGAATGCCTTCGCCAACATCATTAATATTATATACTTCAAAAAACTGAAGGTTGGCAGTTGACTGAAGATAATGTCTCACCCTTTCAGGATCGTTAATACCCGCCAGCTCAATATTGATGATTCCTTTTTGAGGATCGGGATTAATATTAGGTGAAGCCACGCCAAACCTGTCAATACGTTGGGTTAAAATATTGGTGGTATTGGCAAATGCGCTTTTAGCCTGGTCTTTCAGGTAAGAGATAACCGCATCGTTTGAAGCATCATAATTTATTTTACCGTTACTGCGTGTAACGAAGTAGGGGGCAAGTTTAGCGCCGGCGCTTACATTTTTAAACTCGTTTGAGAAAAGTGTAATAAGATCTGCACCGGAAGTTGCCTTTTTAGCCACGGCCGCATCCAGCGCCTTATTAAATGTTTGATCTTTAGTGTAGTTAGCCAGCGATTTTATTAACCCGTCAAGCCCTACTTCCATGGTAACACTCATACCGCCCTGCAAATCAAGACCAAGCATCAATTCTTTTTCTTTAGCCGCCTGGTAAGTGGTAAAACCAAAGGGGCCAATTTTGGTATCTTTTGTACTGTCCAGCACATGCTGAAGTCTTTGTTTTTGCAGCAGGTCTATGCTGTCTTTATCAGTAGTTTGGGGATACATAGCCTTCACCCACAATCCAGCCTTATCACGCATTGAAGATTCGTAGCTGCGAACAATCCAGGTAAAAGACAATTGGTACAAGCAAATTAGTATAAGAGCAAGCGCAAAAAAACGCACCAATCCTTTCAGTTGCATAATTAAAACGTATTTACAATTTTTTTGAGAGCGGCAAAGATAGTGGTTTGAAGTATATGGAGAAGACAATTTGGCTTATTGCAAAAAGCTGCGCCATTGATTAACTCCATTTAATTGAAATACAATAGATTATAAAGAATTATCTGCTGGATTTTTAATAGCTACAACACAGTATTTAATTAAATTTTAAGCCTGAGATGGCAGGGAGGTTTTAATTTAAAGGAAAACAAGTTTAGCCGGGTATACAAAGCCCCGCTTTTTTACGGGGCTTTTTTAGTTAGCAAAGGCCAAAGAACAAATATGAGATCGGGGCTTCTTATTAAAAATATTTTTAATTGTAAAATATTTACCGTTTTTATATAAGCTAAATAAAATTATTATACTTTTTTGATCGCATTTCGTCCCGGTATTCTCTTGTAATTTTAAAACATTTTTTTCGTTTGATAAAAAAATTATTACAACTTTTTGTTTCTTATTGAAACTGAAGCCCTAACATTTTTTTTCGCGTACTGAATTATAAATTATTGTGCTATTAAACTCGCTTAAGGAGATTGAGCCGTCATTTCGACGACAGGAGAATTCGAAGCAGCGCAAATGCCAGGGTTATATAAACTATCCTATTTGTAAATCTCTGCTTTATTTTGAAATTTATAACTGTGCAGAAATATCTCGTTACCCCGACATGACGAGCTAGAACGTCATTTAATAGGTTCGCCCTGAAATTTTAATAGCACACATTGAATTGTAAAAATTTTGCATTAAACCACGCCGCGAATTGAATATACTTATTAACACAGTATCATATTCTATTTCGGTTTCGTCCAATAAACAAAGTCTTCGGCTCCGCTCAGACTTTCTTAAACCCCGCTAATTGAAGAGAGTATTTGGTTGGTTTATAAATTGATTTTTATCTTTAAGCAAATTCAACATGCATGAAGCCATATATTACCCTGCTTATTATGCTTTTCCTGCCAGCTATAATTTTCAGCCAGCGCACACAAAAGCCCCCCTTGCATGGAAAAAACTGGATGGCAATAACGGGCAAGCCATTGGCTGCAGAAGCCGGCGCAATGATTTTTCAGCAGGGTGGCAATGCAGTGGATGCTGCTTGCGCCATGATTGCTGCAACATGCACCATGTGGGATGTGCTGAGCTGGGGCGGTGAAACGCAGGCGCTGATCTATAATCCAAAAACTAAAAAAGTAATTGCCATAAATGCATTAGGTGTTGCGCCAACAGGTGCTACCGTTGATTTTTTTAAAAATAAAGGCATGGCTTTTCCGCCTGAATACGGGCCGTTGGCTGCCGTTACGCCCGGCACGCCCGGTGGAATTTGTTATATGCTGGCCGAATATGGAACGATGAGTTTAAAACAGGTACTCACACCTGCCATGCAACTGGCGGCCGGTTATCCCATTGAAGCACAAACAGCTAATAGTATGGAGCGTGGTAAAAAGATGATTAAACAATGGCCTTACAGTAAAGCTGTTTTTTTACCACATGAAGGGCAGCAGCGGGAAGCACCTGAGCCGGGTGAAATCTTTGTTCAGAAAGACCTGCTGGAAACATTAACCAAAATGGTGGAGGCAGAGCAGCAGGCATTAAAAAATAAAAAGAACCGGAAAGATGCTATTTATGCTGCGTACGACCGTTTTTATAAAGGTGATATTGCGAAAGAATTTGTGCGTGGCGCACAGGAACAGGGCGGATTGATTACAATGGAGGATTTGGCAAAATGGAAACCCGTTGAAGAAGAACCGATGCACGTAAATTATAAAGATATTGAAGTATATAAGCTGCAGCAATGGACACAAGGGCCTTCCATGCTGCAGGCTTTGAATATACTGGAGAATTTTGACCTGAAAAATATGGGCTATAATTCTGCCCGGTACATGAACACTTTATACCAGGCAATGAGCCTCGCTTTTGCTGACCGGGATTTCTATTATGGCGATCCATATTTTCCACCTGATGAACCCATGAAAGGTTTATTGGATAAAACCTATGCGAGGCAAAGAGCGGCGTTAATTAACTCAGATAAAAGCAATCCAAATATTGGCCCCGGCGACCACTACCCTTTTGAAGGAAAAACCAATCCATATTTAAATATTTTAAAGCAAAGAGGTTTTACGATTGATTCAACCAATAAAACTATTCCCGGCGCTATTCCAAAACATGATGCGGCACAAATAAACGCTTTGCAGCAAAAAGATGTTGTTCGTAATACCGGCACCCCTGATTCTGCCTATATGGACCGTCTATGGC
>JAEWJV010000254.1 GCA_023386395.1 Bacteroidota bacterium | reverse complement strand
AATTTGAATAAGGGAAATTGTCCAAGTGCCTGTTGCAGTTCATCCCGGAGACCGGCAGGATGTGAATAACAATCAGGCATCTTTCTTCCATCTGCCAGGTAGTTGGGCCGTGGCGTTACAGCATAGTCTGCACTGCTATACATGTTATACCACCAAAACATTTTGGAAGTGGTGAAGGACGGATCAATTTTCTTTGCACGTTCCCAGATTTTCTCTCCCTGCACCAGCTTGTTGGATTGCTTCCAGAATTTCACTTCGCAATCTGTTTTATCATACCATCCGTTACCAACAATACCGTTTTCTGAAGGCCATTTACCGGTAACATAAACAGATTGAACGGAAGTAGTAACAGCAGGCAATACAGGTTTTACAGTTTGTAAACCATGCAGCGCTGTAAAGCTTTTTATAAAAGGTGTATGTTCTCCTATAAGATTGGAGGATAACCCTACAACATCTATAACTACTGTTTTATGCATCTTAATTTATTAATGATTATTCAATAAATCTTTCACCCATTTTAATTCCCTGCTGATGGATTGATCAATGGGTAAACGCATAGCAGTTGGCAACACTTCCCATGTGTAAGTTTCCACTTCCAGATATTTCGCAAACGGTTTTTTTTTCTGAATATCAAGCACGGTTTTAATATCGTTCTGCGTTGATTGCAGTATATCATAATGCTCAATAAAAAGCGGAACATGGTAATGCGCCCGCCATTCTTCAATAGCCGCACGATCACTGTCTGCAAGCGCATCCGGCATATCGCGGTAATGTAAAAGCGCGCCATCTTTTTTTCTTGCTACCACCTGGTGCAAATAGACAGGCTCATTAAAAATTTTGAAAGCATTAATTACTTTTTCTTTATCAACGGCTGAACCGTCAAGGCGGCCTTTTAATGCTGCGCTGATTTGTATTTTACCCGTTTTTATTCCATGCGCTTCAAACTTTTTAATCATTGCTGCATGGTCTTCATAACCCACTGCAAAATGGCATACATCATAGCAAAGCTGAATATGCGCTTTAATAGCTTCTTCCGCAGCATTTTTATTCAAGCCTTTGCTTTGCAAATGTTCAATACCCAATGGCAACAAATATTGCAGGTACCATTCTAAGAATTCGGTTCCGTTATCTAATAATCCATCCGGTTCCGGCTCAATATCTATATGAATTGTTTTGCCGGTTTGTTGTTTGAGATCAATCAGCTTATCAACAACCAGTAAAAGATTAGCAGTTGCCTTTTTCATAACGGCATTCCATTCATCTTCTTTATGCCAGAAACGATAGGTTAAAGGCGATGTGGAAATGCTTCCTTCCATTTCATTTGGTAATAGTTCTGCTAATATTTCCGCAAGCCGTATAGTGTAAGCAACGCGATCGCTTGTTAACCAGTCAGGCGCATGCACCTGGTCTTTTACCGCAGTATGATGGAAATTCCCATAAGGAAAGCCATTCATCGTAAACACATACACATCATTATCACTTAACCATTGTTTAAACTCGTGCAATGATTGCTGTTGCTGCAGGGTTTTGCTGGCGGCATCAGCAAGTCGGAGGCCTAAACCAAATACTTCTTCCGGCGCCAACTCATTTTTTATTGCAGGCACATTCTCTTTCAGCTTTGCAAAATGGTCTTCCCAGCTTTCGCCTGCATGTATATTGCTGCAATAAGTTAAGTGGCCATAAGAAGTTATCATTCGTGTAATGTTTGGTTTTTCGGTGGTCTCATGGAACGCCTTAATATGCTTTTCCATTGTAAGAAAAATTTAATACAGGCGTTTCATTGTTGTTCAATTTGATGGTATTGCTTCAGCCATGCAGAAGCTTTTTGTAATAATGAAATATCCAGTTGATGCACTTCTTCGCCTTTGCCAATCTCCCGTAACAGCATTATAGTAAGCCTGCCGCCGAGATGTTCCCGGAATTCGTGCAGGCCTTGTATCACCGGGCTTTCATCGCCTGCAATTTCCATCAGCGGATGTGTAATATCAAATCCAAGATCAATCAGTAATTGAATGACAGACCTTGCATCTTCCTCATTAAGCCAGCCGCATAAATGCGAGTAAACCGTATCAAGCGCAATGCCCATTGCAACGGCTTCTCCGTGACGGATCTCAAAGTTCGAAAGTTGTTCCACTTTATGAGCGCTCCAATGCCCGAAATCAAGGGGGCGTGATGATCCTTTTTCAAACGGGTCGCAGCCTGCTATATGATCTATATGTAATTGTGCGCATCGCTTTATCTGGTATTGCATTGGCCCCATTTCCCTTCTGTTTAATGCCAAAGCATTCTTGCAAAGCCACACATAAAATTGTTTATCTTTTATCAATGCTACTTTAACCGCTTCTGCAATGCCGGCACGCCACTCCCTGTCAGCAAGCGTAGTAAGAAAATGATCATCATTAAAAACAGCCACAGGCGGCGCAAATGTTCCGATGAAGTTTTTCTTGCCATTATAATTGATGCCGTTTTTTACACCAACGCCCGAATCGTTTTGAGACAATACAGTTGTTGGTATTCTTATATGGCGAATACCACGATGTGCAATAGCAGCAGCATATCCTGCCATATCCAGCACGGCTCCGCCGCCGATGGCAGCAATACAGGAATGCCTGTCAATGCTATGTTCATCCACGGCTGCGATAATTTCATTCACATAAACATCTGTGTTTTTGCAGGCTTCTCCCCCAGGAACAGTAAGTATATCATCAATTAATATCACTTCGCTGCTGCCTGCAAAATACTGCCGTATATCATCTATAAGTGCTGGGTGATGTGCCGTAACGCCCGAATCAATTACAAAGAATATTTTTTTGATATTATCTGAAACATCAGCTTGCAAAAATTGCCTGAACACAGGGTTCTGCGGCTGAAACAAATGACTGGTAAAATAAACGCGATATTCAAATGGTACGCTGAAACGTTGTTGTATATAATCCATCTCAAACAAATAAATTAAGCAATACAATTCTAAAAACGACAATGGTTGCTGCTGTCATCAGCTATTATCACGTTACTGCAAACAGCCGCGCCAGCAAAATAGAAAGCGGCAATAACAAAACTATGATACATGCAAGATAAAATTGTCCAAATGCAGCGGCCCATGCGGCATTCATTAATATTAATGCAAGCACACCGGCTTTTACAGCTTTGCCAATTAACGGGCCGGAAGGCTGTTTAATAGCTTTTATCAACGGCGGCATAATCATACCGCAAAAACCGGCAATAAGAAAAACAGCCGTTTGCCAGTGTTGTTGTATTATACTGAACGTAAGCAATGTTGCAACTACCAATGTGTACAAACAAACAGCAAGGTATAAATTAGTTTTATTGCCGCCATGCACTTCCCCCCTGCTCACCGTGGTTATGGCTGCTATATAAACAACAGGCGCTAAACACAAAAGCCAGTAGGTGTTTACGGCCACGGAAATAATACTGATACCAAGCAATAAATTTAAGCCCCTGCACAAGCCCATTGTAAGCGGGCCTGCAATAAAATGATGCTTGCACCATCTATCATAAACCAGGGCACAAGCTGCAATAGCAACGGATAAAACAGCAGAGATTGAATAAACATTTTCATGAACATTTGCCGCTGCAATAATTCCTATGGTTAATAATAATGCGCCCCAAACCGTTGCTACTTTTTTACTTACAATACCGGAAGGAATAGGCCGTTCCGGGCGTTCAACTGCATCGAGTTTTGCATCAAACACATCATTGAAAACAACACCACCGGCATATAAACCCATTGTTGAAATGATCAGTAAAATTACCGGTTTCAATAAGTGTTCATCTGCATTTAAAAAATACCCTGATATAGCAATGCCTGCAAGAATATCTGAAACCGCAGTAATAACATTAGCCGGCCTTGTTAACCGGAGCAATCCCATTATCCTTCTCACTAAAACCTTATTTAATAATGATAGCGTTTTTGTTTATGCGTGGTTGCTGGCCGCCACGCAAAATAGTGTTACCGTTAAATTTCTGGCTTTGATCTATTTCTTTACTGCCATTAAAATCTGCTTCATCAATTTGCCCGCTTTGCGCAAAAGCCGTAATGGCATTTTTATATGTTGCCAGGAAGATATCTTCATCTTTAATGCCGCGCTTTTTCATTAAGGCAGCCGTTTTAGGCACAGCCAGCGGATCGCTGATACCCCAGTCGGCCGCCGAATTCACCATGATGCGTTCACTACCGTATTGTTTAATAAGTTCTACCATGCGCTCATTACCCATTTTAGTGAAAGGATAAATGGTGAATGCTGCCCAGAAACCGCGATCCAATACCTCTTTTACGGTTTCCTCATTATTGTGATCTACAATTACCATGTAAGGGTCAAGCCCATGTTCCAATGCAATATCCATGCTCCGGGTAGTTCCTTTTTTCTTATCGCGGTGCGGTGTATGGATCTGTACCGGCAGGTTGGCTTCTTTCGCCAGTTCCAGTTGCAGGCGATAATATTTTTCCTCTGCCGCGGTTTGATCATCAAAACCAATTTCACCTACGCCAACTACGCCTTCTTTATAAATAAACAAAGGCAATATTTCCATCACCTGTTCAGCAAGCGCCTCGTTATTAGCTTCCCTTGAATTAAGGCCGATGGTACAATAATGTTTAATGCCAAACTGCGATGACCGAAAACGTTCCCAACCTATCAAACTGCTATAATAATCCCTGAAGGTACCAACAGCAGTGCGCGGTTGCCCCAGCCAGAAAGCAGGCTCAATCAGCGCTGCCACGCCGGCATCAGCCATTGCCTGGTAATCATCTGTAGTGCGTGAAGTCATGTGCACATGCGGATCAAAAAAACGCATGCCTTTAATTGCATCAAGATAACTGGTATCATTACTATTTGGTTGCAGCTCTTTTTCTGTCAGGTTTCCATTACAACACATAATTTCTTGATTAAAATTTTAAAGAATATTTTATACAGCAATCGCTGTTTCTTTTGCAAGTGAATGCCAGTTTAATTTGCCCGGTTCAATTGCATTCTCTATTTCAGGATATTGATGCAGCAATGTTTTGGCCGGTTCGTAGTTACTGTTATAACAGGCAAGCAATGCAGCTTTTTGCTCAACCGGGTCTTTGCTTTCCAATACTTTCTGTATATCGCTAAAATTTGCTGCATCAATAAATGGTGCCACACAACGCCATAACTGCGGATGCACTGTTCTCGACGCTGCCCAACGTTCATGCGCATAATCGCATAAAGTATCAGCCAATACCTTATTAGCCCTTTCATCAAGGCCAATGATCCGGTCAATATCCTTCTCCGTAAAAAAAGCTTTCAGCACTAACTGGTTCCACGCTGCTTCAGTTAAGTATTCTGAAGGATAAGGATTACCGCAGATAATTGTTTCCAGCACTGCACCAATATTACTTCTTATACCTTCTGCACAACGTGCTACCCATTTTTGCGGATAAGCAAGTACAGGTAATGCACCATACAATGTTACCAGTTCATTTACTTCTGCTGCAAAAAACAGGTTCTCTATTGTTTTTATATAAGCATCTTCGTTTGTATTGTCCAATTGCAGCAGGAGCCATAACCTGCACAGGCGGTCAATGCTATATCCATCTATTGAAAACCCCGGCCGTATTTGCTGCAAGGCGTTTAACTGTTCCGTTGAAATATGTATATATGCCTTGCCCGTTTTACGTGGAATTAAAACAAAGGTCTTATTAAACTGTCCGATATCGCCGCCAGGTAAAGATTGCTGCTGCAGCCATTGCCAGGCTGCCGGTTCAAGTTGCTGTTCAATAATCCTTGTAAGAAAAGCATTCAGTCGTTCTGCTTGAAAAACATGCATTTTAAATCATTTAAAATCGGCAGGATAAAACTAATTCAATTTTATTTTTAACTATCCTGCCCCATGCAGGCAAATAAAACAATAAACAATAAACCAGCTATGATTTACCGCATGCAAAAAAAGTTTAACATACTTATACAATAGTTTTAATGTTTGTGCGGAAAGTCTTGCGATTTATGTAAAAGCAGGTTCAGGCATAATCCACACGTCAGCCCCATGGGGAGAGCAATGGGTAAAAGCACTTGTAAAAAAGGCTATCAACCCTGGCTTTAATCACCCGGCAGTGCTTCATCCTGGGTCACCTTTATTCGTGATAAAAGCAAACCAATAACTACGAATAAAACGCCAATAATTGTATAAATACTGATAACATCTTTTAGTATCCATGCCGCAATGATGAAACCAAACAACGGGCAAAGGAACAGCCACAAGCCTGCGCGAACGGCATTCAATTGCAATAAACGTAACCATAGCTGCACGGCAAAAATAGAAACGGGAATTGCCAGCCAGCATACCGACATCCAGAAGTTGCTGTTGAAATGATTCATTGAATTTTTATAGAAAAAAACCGTAACAGGTAATAAAAATAATCCTCCCAGTAAAGTTTGCCAGCCATTGATAGTAAGCAGCGAAAGCCCGTTCCATTGCCTGGATGAAAAATAAATAGCGCCAATGGAATATGATAACATGCTTAGAAACATCGTTATCAAACCTGCAACACTTACGGTAGCATCGCCCATTAAAGGCCATGAAGCGCATACCACACCAAGTGTGCAAACAATGATGGAAATAATAATAGAGTAATGTAACTTCTTTTTTAAAAAAAATACCGAAAGAAAGCTAATGAACACAGGATTCGAAGCAATAGCCAAGGCGCCTATACCTGCTGTAACATTTTGCATGGCGATAACATACAAACCCAGGTATACACTGATGTTTAAAAAGCCATAAACCATCAATTGCTTCCATTCTTTTTCTTCAGGCAAACGTTGTTTTAAAATAAAATGTGCAATAAACAACATGAGCGTAGAAGCCAGTGCAAAACGCATTTCTGCAATTACCAAAGGCTGCGCGGCCATAAGGCCGATCTTAGTGGCAGTTGAAGCTGATGCCCATAAAACTGCAAACAATATTCCTGTAACAAACCAACTAAAATTTTTATTAATATGCATCATTATAATTGAAAAGCATCACTTCATCAGATATGTTGCAAGCCCTGTATGCCATACCATTCACCATTTTCTCTGGCTGGCAATGAAAAAGCCAGAATACAAAACAGCAGCGGTAATAAAATCCTTTTGTAATTACATTCATGCACATTTGTAAACCTGCTTTGTATAATTTTTACTTCCATTTTACTGCTGTAAAAACAATTTCTTTGTAGCCATCCCTTTCATACAATACACCAATTGTTTTTTTATTGAGTTTTACCAAATCGGAATAAGCCGTAAAATCTCTATTGCTGC
Organism: Bacteroidota bacterium; assembly: GCA_023386395.1. GTDB lineage: Bacteria > Bacteroidota > Bacteroidia > Chitinophagales > Chitinophagaceae > Parafilimonas. The sequence continues at coordinate 1,502 of JAEWJV010000254.1, read as the reverse complement.
TGGCAGCACTTTTATCAACTGCAATAGTTTTACTCCATGTTTTGCCATCGTTATAACTGATGCGCAGCGTAAGGTTATCTCTTCGGTTTATATCTGCAGCATTGCAAAAGGCAATCATATTTTTGCCCTTTTTTGTCCCGATATTTAAAATGCTTCCCTGGTTTACAGGATCAATGAGCATTTGATCAATGTATGTTGAATCCCATGTTGCGCCACCGCCACTGCTTATAGAAACAATTCTTGCTTTTACGTCTCCGCTCTGGTTACGGCTGTTCATCATTAATTGATCACCGCTTAATTCTACCGCCATAGATTCATTGCTTCCGGGATAATTTACTGTTGCACCCAAATGAAATGTTTTACCATGATCATCGGTATAAAACCCGTGCGCAGCATAGTCTGTAAAATGCTGTTGGGGTACACCTGCAGAATGATTGGCGGCCACAAAAATCCTTCCTTTATATTTTCCGTGTTGAAACTGCATGGCATGGCCAGGCGTATTCGCATAACTTCTCCAGTCTTCAGTAAAATTGTAAGCAGTGTTTACTTGTGGTTGTTTGGGACGATGCACCTGTGTTGTAATATTTACTGCATCGCTCCAGGTGTTACCCTTATCGGTTGAAGTTCTATACCAAACTTCCCGCAGCCCGTTGCCTTTTCTCACTTCGCCTTCATGATTATTGCCTGTATTATAAAACAAAAAAATACGGCCGTTTGGATAGTCAGGATCTGTAAGATCAATAACCGGTGCGGGATTGCCTGACTGCAAAGTATCGGCATCTACAATGGTTTGCAAAGATGACCATGTTTTGCCACCATCATGGCTTTGCTTCATTACAATATTAATGTCGCCAAAATCGCCGGCGCCGTTTACCCGGCCTTCGCAAAAAGCCAGCAGTTTTCCATCCGGCAAACCAATGATTGCAGGAATGCGATAGCTTTTATGCCCTTCTGTTCCCGACACAAAAACGGGCACTTTTTGCTGTGCAAAACTTTGTATGCATGAACAAAAGAAAAACAGGCAGGCAAATAAATGTTTCATTAGATAATTAGTTTGAATAGTAACCCGATTACTGCTTTTTATACACGATCTGCATTAATTTACTTTTCCCTGTTCCACGAGATTTTCCAGCCATAAGGTTTTATAATAAGCGGGGCAATAGAAATAATAATTAATATAACTCCAGTGGAGGAATATTTGCTTGAATGGCGTGGGATAAGAAAAAGCCGCTCTCGCCTGGAAAAAAATAAATTGCTGCTGGTTGCTTTTTTCAAATGCTTCAATATCCGTGAATGGCGGCATGTAATATTCTTCTTTTACACCAAGCCGCATTAAAGATGTGCTTAAAATAATTTTATCCATCACATTATTGCAGGCATCAAACTCTTTTTTAGCATCATCAATCAATTGTTGCTTATACATTTCCAGTTCGGGAAGATGGAAAGCATGCATTAAGCGAACAACATGATAAATTAAAATGGAAGAACGCACGTAGTAAGGC
>JAEWJV010000016.1 GCA_023386395.1 Bacteroidota bacterium | reverse complement strand
TTCCAAACTGATTACCGGAACACCACAATATTTTATAAATTGGGTAATGTATAATTCGCTGTAATCGTCATCGCGGTTTTTTAAAGAAGGAAATGTTCTGATGCAGAGAATATCAAAATAATTTCCCAGCACCGGCGCCGCATCTTTTATATGTTCAACTGTACTGCCACTCATGATGGCGCCTTCTTCAAACTCCAGCGCCCATCCTTCTTTATCCACATTAAAAACAATAGCATCCATTCCAAGATTAGCTGCAGCAACCTGTGTGCTTAACCTTGTGCGCAAACTTGGATTTAAAAACAATAAGCCAATACGCTTGCCTGCACCCAGTGTTTTATCTTTTAAAGGATTTGCCTTATACATCAATGCTTTTTCAACCAAAGCATTAATATCGCCTGCATCATGAACGGATGTAAATTGTTTCAATTATTATTTATTTATAAGAAAAAACAAATGGCTAAGGGTTATTCAGCATGCGCCTCAACAGCTTTCATTTCCGCAATAGCTTCATTCAAAGTATCTAAAAATTCGTCTACCTGTTTGCGCGTAATATTTAGCGCGGGTAATAAACGAATAACATTTGGCTTTGCCTCGCCGGTGAAGATGAAATAATCATTCAATAACTTTTTGCGCAGATCTTTAATATCTTCCGGCACATCAAAACCAATCATTAAACCTTTGCCGCGAACATTATCAATTCCATCAATACTTTTTAATTTATTGATGAGATACATGCCGCGTTGCTTGGTCATCTCAATCAAATTATCCCTTTCAATTACTTCGAGTACAGCCAGGGCTGCAGCACAAGCCAGTTGGTTACCGCCAAACGTGGTGCCCAGTAAGCCGTGCTTTGGTTTAATATAAGGTGCAATTAAAATGCCGCCAACCGGGAAACCATTTCCCATGCCTTTTGCCATGGTATAAATGTCTGCATTTACACCGGCGTGATCCAATGCAAAGAATTTTCCGCTTCTGCCATAACCACACTGCACTTCATCAGCAATAAATAACGCGTCGTTAGCATCGCATAATCTTCTTATGAGCTGCAAAAAGCTTTCGCTGGCAACGTTTATGCCGCCAACGCCTTGTATGGCCTCCACAATAACCGCAGCGACTTTGCCACCGTTGGTTTGAAAATATTCTTTCAATGCAGCTTCATCATTGAATGGAAGAAAGTCAATATTGCCTGTTTCATTTACCGGCGCCACAATGTTCTTATTGTCTGTGGCAGCAACGGCTAATGATGTTCTGCCATGAAAAGCTTTATTAAAAGCAACAATCTTTTTTTTGCCTGTTTGAAATGATGCAAGCTTTAATGCATTTTCATTGGCTTCTGCGCCGCTGTTTACAAGAAATAACTGGTACTCTTCCTTGCCGCTAACCTTGCCCAATTTATCGGCCAACTCCTGTTGAATTGGAATATGCACAGAGTTAGAATAGAAGGCAATTTTTTCCAGCTGGTCTTCAATTCGCTGAACCCAATGCGGATGTGTGTGGCCAATACTGATTACTGCGTGGCCGCCATACAAATCAAGATACTGAACGCCATTTTCATCCCACACATAAGAACCTTGTGCTTTGGTAATAGTAATGTCGTTTAAAGGATAAACATCAAACATTTTCATAAATAAAATAGTATAATAAGTTTAAAAGTAATTCGCTTTTAGTTTTAGCCCCGTTGTTTCATTCAATCCAAACATTAAATTCATATTTTGAACAGCCTGGCCGCTTGCACCTTTTAATAAATTATCAAGCGCACTATGCACCACTAATTTGCTGCCAACTTTTTCTAATTGTATCAAACATTTATTTGTGTTTACGATTTGTTTTAAAAAGATAGGCTCATCGCTAACAATGGTGAACGGGTTGCCCTTGTAAAAATCCTTATATAAAATTTTCAGTTCTTCCTGCGATGCTTCGCAATGCACCGTTGAACTGATAAAAATACCTCTTGTAAAATCACCGCGCCAGGGCACGAATGATAGTTGCAGATCCCGGCTCGACTGTAAGTGCGTGAGCGACTGCATGATCTCACCCAAATGCTGGTGCGTTAATGTTTTATATGCCTGTATATTATTTGCACGCCAGCTAAAATGTGATGTGGCGCTTAAGCTTTGTCCTGCACCGGTAGAGCCTGTAATGCCTGTTGTATAAATGTCATCTAACAAACCTGCTTTTGCCAATGGCAGTAAGCCCAACTGAATGGCCGATGCAAAACAACCAGGATTGGCTATATTATGCGCTGACTTGATTTGTTCTTTATTTAATTCAGGTAAACCATAAACAAAACTGCGCGCCTTGAACTTTGAGCTTTGAGCAAGACGGAAATCGTTGGCGAGGTCAATTATTTTAATGCTATCAGCAATTTCATTTTCTGATAAAAACTTTTTTGAATCGCCATGACCAAGACATAAGAAAAGCACATCGATATCATCGCGTAAAGTACCTGTAAACTTCAATTCTGTCTCGCCGATTAAGTCCTGGTGCACTTTAAAAACAGGATTGCCTGCATTGCTTTTACTATGAATAAAACGGATATCAGTATTTGGATGATTGATTAATAACCGGATCAATTCGCCGCCTGTATAACCGGCGCCACCTATAATACCAATATTAATTTTCTTCATGTTCAAAACAATTAAATCTATCGTTATTAGTTGAAGGCTGAGCGCTTAATATGAATTCAAGATCAGTATTTGCATTATTTACAATGCGATGCTTTTTGCCAGCCGGAATATGAAAGCCTTCATTTTCTTTTACTGAAAAAAATTGCCCTTCCACCTCAAATGTTGCATTTCCTTTCAATATAAAAAAGAACTGCTGTGCATTTTTATGATAATGTAAACTTTCTGCAGCATTCGCCGGCATTAATTCCTGTTTTACAGATAATGCATCTGTATCAACAAGAATCCATCCGTCACAATCATTTCCCCATTTATAATGATGTAAGGCAGTATGTTTATTCAAAACCCGCATGATAGTTTTTAGTAGAGAGTATACGGTATAGGGCGTAAAGCCCCAAACTCTATACCTTATGCCTTATTTAAAAAATGAAACATCGCCGTTTGGTTACCAAAAATTTTACTGAAACCACGCACATCTTCACCGGTAAAGCCTGTATTCATTTCACCATATTTTCCAAACTTGCTGTTCATTAAATCGTGCTCACTTTCTATGCCGATAATTTGAAAACGGTAAGGCATTAACTGCACAAATACATCGCCCGTTACATTTTGTTGCGAGCTTTGCAGGAAGGCTTCTATATCACGCATTACAGGATCAAGAATTTGTCCTTCATGCAGCCAATTGCCATAGAAATTAGCGATGTTATCTTTCCAGCTTAACTGCCATTTTGTAAGTACATGTTTTTCCAATGCATGATGTGCTTTTAAAATTACCATTGGTGCAGCAGCTTCAAAACCCACACGGCCTTTTATGCCAATGATAGTATCGCCCACATGTATATCCCTGCCAATGCCGTAAGCGCCTGCAATAGTTTGCAGGTATTGAATGGCTTCTGATGGATGGTTAAACGTTTTATCATTCACGGCAGTGAGTTCACCTTTTTCAAAATGAAGTTTTACTTCTTCACTGTCGTGTTTTGATAACTGCGTTGGGCAGGCTTCTTCGGGCAAAATGCCTTTGGTTTTTAAT
>JAEWJV010000615.1 GCA_023386395.1 Bacteroidota bacterium | reverse complement strand
GTATAAAGTGGCTTAAAAATATCGCGGCCATAATTAACTAAAGCTGATGAGTCGTTGCCGTAACGGGCCACTATAGTTTCCAGTCTTGCATACCATCTGTTATAAGTATAATCAGCCACTAAAAGGCCTTCTTTGAAATTGGCGCCAAGCGGATGGGCAAGTGACTGGCCGTTATGAATATAAGCTGTGGTAATTGTGTCCGATGCATAGCTGTATGGCCTTACTGTATTAAATTCAAGTTGTGCATTTAAATTATCTACCTTAAACAGGTTGCCTGCGCGAACGCCGATTTGAAAACCGTTTCGTTTCTCCCATTCTTCGCTGCCGCTTTTATCCAGCATAAACTGGGCATAAGCTGTAACGGTGGGCACAATTGTATATTTTACATTCAACCCATATATATCATTGTTTTTTAAGCCTGAAGGCGATTCAGATGCATGGGCAAAAATGATGGGGCTGAAATGCGTTAAGCCTAATTTGGTTTCGCGATCCGCGTTTTCCATTGAAGAAACCACCGCATTAAAAATGCCGATGTTTAAATTTTTGGTGGCATGCCAGTCGAGTAAATAAGTCTGGCCCCATTTGCGCGGATAGCCGGCAGCATAAATACTATTATCATTATCAACCATATATTCTGAATACATCACAGAATATTGAAAATTGCCAAAGGTTAAAGCTGTGCGGAAATAAGGATAATTTATGTTATAATCACTGAGCAATAAAGAGCGATAGCCATCACCTATAAAATTTCTTCCATAGCCAAGATCGAACAGAACATGTTTGCTGGGCGTGTAAATAAGTTTTGCAGATGAATAGCTGAAATCAAAACCTTTATCATTAAATCCTTTGTAGCGGTTTTCAAACGGCACCACGCGGTTTTTTCTTATGAAGCTATCTATATAGCCCGGAAAGTTAGCCTGGTTTTCATACAGCTCTGTCTGGAAATAAAATTTATCGCCAACGTTTCCGTTTAATTGAAAGCCTCTTGTATTGGTATAAATAAATCCTGATTTCTCGGATCGATTGCCTGTAGGAATTTTGCGCTGGGTAGCGCCTGCAAATTCATCAAAAATTATATCGCCGAAAATATTAAAATCAGGCTGTTGCACCTGCAGTAAATGCTCTTCAAAAAACTTACGGTATAACCAGGTGCGGTCACTTTTTTGATACATTGAATCTGTATAAAGAACCGGCTTCCATGCTGTATGCATAAAAGTGTCGGTATTATATAGAACAGATTGCTGGTTGAAATCATTGGTAACACGCAAAACCGGCGCCTGGGCGTTTAGGTTTAAAGCAGATAAAAGCAAAATAAGGCAGAATAAAAGTAACAGCTTGTTAGCATTTTGTGTGTTGCTCATTCAGAAGGCTGATTTGCTGAAGTGGTAAAAGTACTTATAAAAATGATAAGTACTTAAACGCGATTTAGGGCGAAATTATTTTGCCAAAGATAACTGTAATTGAGAAACGGGTTGGTTAACGGCTAAAACTTCGATTACATATTGCTGCATTATCTTATCAAGACAGAGATGCTTTTCTGCATAGCTTCTTGCATTTATTTGCAGTGTATTATCATTTGTTGCAAGTGCTTTCTCAATGCATTTCTTTAACTCCGTTACATCTTCAGGTAAACATACAAGGCCAAGATTATTATTCGCAACCGTATTATACAAAGCTGAACCTTCTTCTGCGGTTACTGCAACAAGCCCACCCACAGAACAAATATTACCAAGCTTCGACGGCATAACAAGGTTGGCCACACCGGCTTTTTGTATTATGAGGTGCACATCTGCCATATTTAAAAATTCATTCAGTTTTTCTTCCGGCTGCAGCGGCAGAAAGCGCATATTGTCCAGCTTCATTTCAGCAGCTTTTTGTTCCAGCTCCATTTTATATGGGCCGGTACCGCAAATAATAAATTGAGCCTGCTTTTGGTCCTGCTTAAACTTCTCTGCAACCCATAATACATTTTCGAGCCCTTGTTTTTCACCGATGGCGCCTGAATATAAGATAACTGGTATATAAGGCTTTACGCCGAAAGATTCCTTTAAGGCTTCATTGTTTTTTATGGGATAGAAATGGTTTGTATTGGTCCAGTTAGGAAACAGGTGTATCTTTTTATCCGTTTTTGTTTGTGCTTTTTCCTGGATGCCTTTTGATATAGTGCTTATCCTGTCAGCCTTCCTTAAAATGAAACTTTCAATTTTGAACAATATGCCGAGCAGTGTTTTAGAAGAAATCATATCTAACTCTTTTGCGGCATCCACCTGTAAGTCCTGTATATGGTACAAAAATTTCGCTTTTGATATAGATTTATAAAGGGCAGCGGCTACGCCTAATGGCAATGGCGGCGCAACCGTCATTACATAATCAAACTTTTTGCCGGCAAGACCGATAAGTTTAAAAATGGCAGAAATAAAAAATGTAAAATCAAACAACATTCTTTTTGCTCCGGTGGGGTTTGCCGGCGTGTAATGTGGGCAGCGGTAAACTGTTTTTTTATTATTACCTGCTGTAATTTTTATTTCCCTGGTAAATCTTTTATTGCGCTTACTATACGGTGGCTGTACCTTCCAATAAGGATAATATGGGTAGGTAGAAATTACGGTGCAGTCAAACCCGTTATCAGCCAACCAGTCTGTCATTTCGCTGTTATAACGGCCAATGCCGGTGGGTTCAGGGTAATAGTTCCCTGCAATGAGCAGTAGTTTTGAGTTCATGGATAAGCAATCTTTATAGCAAGCAAGGGCTTTGTTGAAATCGTTGTGGTTGCTGTAATTTCTTTAGCCGGTTTCTGCTATGGGTACGAATACAAATGAATAAAAATTTTTTAAGAACTTATAAGGTTGTATAAAAATTGTTGGTGTATGAAATATATTTTCCCGGCAACGATAAAAGCTCTTTGGAAAGCATTTTAATAAGCCATTTTGTCTCCTCTTAAAATAGCAATAACTGTAAGGATCATAATTTTAATATCAAGCAAAAGGCTCCAGTTTTCCATATACCATATATCATGGGCAACACGTTGCTCCATATATTGTATATTTTTTATTTCGCCCCTGAATCCATTCACCTGCGCCCAGCCCGTTAAGCCGGGTTTTAAATAAAGTCTCACCATGTAATGATTTACCGCGTTGCTGTATTGTTCGGTGTGATAAAGCATGTGCGGCCTGGGTCCTGCAATGCTCATATCACCCATAAACACGTTTAAGAATTGGGGGAATTCATCAAGGCTTGTTTTTCTTAAAAACCTGCCAATCCTTGTTACCCTTCCGTCTTCTTTAGTGGCCTGGCAAATGTTAGAAGCTTCGTTTATATGCATACTTCTGAACTTGAGGCATGTAAAAGGGTTATTATCCCGCCCCGAACGGACTTGCGCAAAGAAAACAGGCCCCTTACTGTCGAGTTTAATTAACAGGCTTACCAGCGGTATAAGCCATGAAAGCACAAAAACAATAACAAGCAAACTTACAAGCAAATCAAAAGTTCGCTTAAGCAGCCGTTTGTAAGAAGCTTTCAGGGGCTCTTTATATTGTTCCAATACAGGCATTCCGCCTATATGGTTAACATGATAAATGCCCTTTTCAAAGTTTTTATCAGGTGCAATAAAATTAACCCTGATGCAATATTTCTCAGCTTCCCTGGCTAAGGCGGCAAAAGGCACATGCTCTTCATGCTGCATGGAAACATACAGGTCCCTTATGCGGTTTTTCCTGGCAAAGCTTATGTATTCTGATAAAAGCTCACCTTTCACACTTTCATTTTTGGGGTTATATTCTGAGGGCCTGGCAATGTTATGGTAAAGGCTTAGGTTTAATTTTTTAGCAAATTCACGGGCTTTATCATCATAACCTATTACTGCAATACGCCGGTTTCCATTTAATATTTTTTGTTTGAAGAAAGTAATGGAAGCGGTATAAATATAAATTACCAAAGCAGCTAAAGTGTAAATTAAGAATAGTATAATAAATGCGGTAGCCGGAAGCTTAAAATAGAATGACAACAAAGTTGTGAGCAGGTACACGCTGCTGATGAATACCATCAACATCTTCTTTCTTTCTGTAAAAAGTTTTTTATTGCCTTGTTTTATGATCCCGAGCAGGTTAAGGCTTATAGAAATGAAAGCTGCGTTTAAAAGGCTAATGGCTATCTTAACATAAACAGCAATATAGGCATTGCTTATAAAGAGCAGTGATATAGCAAGCAACGCGTTTAAAAAAGCAATTCTATAAAAGGTCAGTTGCCTATACATATAGTATTGTATAGCAGGAATAAGTAAGATTGTTTTTTGATAACTGATCCCGAGCTTATTGACGCCGTGTTAATATAAAACGTGAAAAAAGATCAAACGTTCCCTTTGCTTATTAAAAATTAAAGCTTAAAGCGCGGAATTATTTAAAACATGCTTGTTTAAATAAATTCAACTGTATATTTAAGCCATCATTAATTGTATTGCCTGCAATTGTAAATAAGCTTAAGATGCTTGCTGCACTTAAATTTGAACCTGATAATTGTATGTAATACTTTTCTATAACCTGAAGTAACAAATACAAAACAAATGAAACGCAGGCATTTTCTTCAATCATCATCAATGTACCTTGCTGGCGCTGCATTGATTCCAACAACGTTGTCAGCAGCTACAAAAAAAGTTTCAGCAGCCGATAAAATCCGTGTTGGTGCCATTGGCATAAACGGTATGGGCTGGGCCGATCTCACTACTATGCTCAGGCATCCTGAAGCAGAATGTATTGCTTTGTGCGATGTAGATAAGAATGTATTGGATAAACGTGTTGCTGAGCTGAAAGCAAAAAATATAAACGTAACGGCATACAGCGATTACCGTAAATTATTAGAGAATAAAGATATTGATGCAGTCATCATAGGAACACCCGATCATTGGCATTG